>JALWAF010000138.1:1428-2166 GCA_027016355.1 Candidatus Moraniibacteriota bacterium
TCACAGCCATTTTCAAGAAAAGCCTTTTCAACATTTCATGCTGCGATACTGTTTTCACATTTTCTGTAAATATACCAATGGCCTTCTTTGGGAACTTTATGGGCGCCATGGAGCCTATCTTGAATATTCTCAGTGACACCACAATACCAACTTTGAAATGCGCCACCTTGTTTTTTGATGTGACTCAGTATTTCATCATAAACCTCTTGAGCTGTTTTTGTCATTGCGTTCTCCTTTTTTGGCTGTGTGTTATTGTTTAGAAGCGAACGACCAAGCTCAGGGGCCGGCGGTGATTAAACCACAGAGCTTTGGGTGACCTGTAACCTTGCCAGAAAGACTGAGCTCCGAAAAACCGCCGTGCCCGCCGGTCCACTGCAGCGCTTTGTTAGCGGAATTATGCTATAGCAACTCACTTAACAAGAGCTATTTGGTATTTTTTGGTTAATAATTATTGTTTTTCAATTTGATATAATGATTTTTCAAATTATCTAAAACGTCTTAATACAATAATAAGTTTTAATCTTTTTTATAAATACCTTTTTTATTTCCCAAAGTTTTTTGATTGAACTTATGAATTTTTTACACAAGAATAATCACTTGTTTTATCAACTGAATCCTTTTTCTGTAATGATATGGTTTGATTTATTTCATCAAAATGGATTTTGTTATTTTCTAAACTTTTTAATTAAGAACAAATTTTATTTATAGAAACAATCCTTTCTTACTTTCTTGAGCTTT
>JALWAF010000139.1 GCA_027016355.1 Candidatus Moraniibacteriota bacterium
TCTGAAATCCATTCTGAACTTTTTTTAATAGCTGGAGTAAGTGTTTCAAATTTTTCTTCTAAAGGATGGAACGCTATAAAAATTCTTTTTTTCTTGTAATTTTCATCAACAATTTCTTGCCCTAAAACTGCAGCCATCAAAGCTGTGATTCTTTGTTGTCCGTCAATCAAAACTTGTTTTCCTCCACTTAATTCTCCACTTTTTAATCTAATACTTGGATTTTTCCAAGTTATTATATAACCAATTGGAAAACCTTGATATAAGGAGTCCATTAAATCACGAACTTTTACACTTTTCCAAACAAAAGGTCTTTGAATTTCTGGAATTACAATCTCTCTATCTTCTATATAGTGGAGTAACATATCAATACTCCTCTGGTTGACTGAATATTTTTGCATATTTGTATTTTTAATATACTTGTCTTAATACATGTTTTCTAATTTACACTGTACTAGTTACAAGTTACCGATTACTAGTTACTACTTCTATCCCTCAACCCACTTACCATCTTTTTTGATTAGTTCTATTAGTTTATCTAGTGCTTCTTCTTGTGGTAGATTGTATTCTACTACTTCTTTGTTTCTGTAGAGACTGATTTTACCAGGTGCTCCTCCTACGTAGCCGTAGTCTGCGTCTGCCATTTCTCCTGGGCCGTTTACTATACATCCCATTACTGCAATTCTTACCCCTGTTAAATGTCCTAGTTTTTCTTTGATTGTTTTGGTTACTGTTGCGATATCAAAAAGTGTCCGTCCGCATGATGGACAGGATATGAATTCTGCTTTTGTGATTCTTCTTTGTGTTGCTTGGAGAATTGTGAAACATACTGGGATTTCTTCTTCCGGTGGTTCTGTGAGTGAGACTCGCAGGGTGTCTCCTATTCCTTCCATCAGAAGTGTGCCAATTCCGATAGTTGATTTTGCTCGTCCGTCTTCTGCACTTCCTGCTTCTGTAACTCCCAAGTGTACTGGATAGTCCATTTCTTCTTTATCCATCTTATCAACTAAAATTCTATTTGCCTCTATCATTATCATTGGATCAGATGCTTTAATAGCTACTACTATATTGTGATAATCATGTTTTTTGAAAACTCGCAGATATTCCATCACACTTTCAGCTAGTCCCTCCGGAGTATTACCATATCTTGCTAGCACTCGTCCTGATAGAGAGCCCCAGTTTGTACCAATTCTAATTGGTTTTTTTGTTTCTTTTAATTTATCTATAAAAGGCAATAATCCCTCTTCAATTCTATCTAACTCTTTAGCATATTCTTCATCTGTTAACACTTTGTCATCATTTGCACGAGAGTCCAGTAAGTTTCCAGGATTTAGGCGAATTTTATCTGCCTCTTCTAGCGCTGCAAAGGCTGCGTTTTTATCAAAATGAATATCAGCTACAATCGGCACATAACAATCATGCTCGCTAGCTAATTTTTCTTTAATTTCTTTTAAGGCTTTGACATGTTTTACAGTTGGTGTAGTGATACGCACAATCTCACTTCCAGCATCAACACATTTCATAATCTGAGCAACTGTTGCATCTACATCCATTGTATCAGTATTTGTCATAGTTTGTACTACAATTGGATTATCTCCACCAATTGCCACATCCCCCACCATCACAACTCTAGTTTTTCTCCTTGGCTTTAGTGCCTTAAATTGTTCATTTTGATTTGTCATAATATCTTCTTTAAAGATTTAACTTAACTTAAGTTTACGAGAGAATAACCCTAATGTCAAAGCAAAAATATCATTTGTCATACCTGCACTTGAGCAAGTTCGAGCATAAACTCCAATAGGCTTCTTTCCGTTATCATGCAAATTTTTTGTTGTATCTATCGAAAGATTCCTGCCATGCATACCGGACAGGCAGGCTTCGCAGAAATGACAAGAATAACAAAAAGATGCTAAACTATACTATGTAATTATAAATAATATATAAATACATGGAAAATAACTACGTAGTAATAATGGCAGGTGGTTCAGGTACACGATTATGGCCACTGTCTCGCAAAGAAAATCCCAAACAATTTCAATTTCTTACAAGTGAAGATAAAACACTCATACAAGAAACCTATGACAGAGTTTCGTCACTGACTGTGCCTGAGCAAATATTTGTTTCTACTACAGCTCAATATGAGAACTTAGTGAAAAAACAACTACCAGATATTCCTTATGAAAACATCATCATAGAACCCTGTGGACGTGATACAGCCCCTGCCATGGGACTTGTAGCACATACGATATACAAAAGGGACCCCAATGCCGTAATAACTACAACACCATCAGATCATGCAATTACAAATCCAGAAAATTACGTAAATACAGTAAAAACAGCTTTTAACGTCATAACAGATTATCCTGAACAATTTGGTTTAATAGGAATTAACCCTACAGAGCCAAGTACTGAACTTGGTTATATTCAACTTGGCAATGAACTAGATAAAAAATATTCACATAGAGTTTTTGAGGCTACCGCTTTCAAAGAAAAACCAGATGCAAAAACTGCAAGAGAATATTTATCTCATTGGTCATGCTTATGGAATGCTGCGTATTTTGTATTTAAAGCTTCTACATTCATAGATATGCTAAAAACTCACACACCACACATATTAGACGCTCTTGAAAAAATGGACGAAGTCGACGATACAAAACAATACGAGATATATAGTGCGCTCCCTCGTGAACCTATTGACACTGTGATTTTAGAAAAACTATCTCCACAAGAAAGATTTGTCGTACCTGCTGATTTAATATGGAGCGACGTAGGTAATTGGAGAACTTTACATGACTTTTATAAAAATGGAAACACAAATGTATCTCGTGGCACAGTTTACACAACGGACACAAAAAATTGTCTCTTATTTGGCAAAAAATCAAAAACTGTTACAACACTAGGTCTTAAAGATATTATTGTCATTGATACAGATGACGCAATACTAGTTGCACATCGTGATGAGGTACATAATGTTAAAAAGGTCATTGAACAACTAAAAAAAGATAAGAAAGATAATTTATTATAAAAATAAAAAAACCGACCATCCTTTGGTCGGTTTTTTTATTTTATTTTTTATGTATTTTGCAAAAATGCTACACCCAAAATTTTAACCTCATCATCACATAACCACCCATATGTCGTTCTAGAATCCATAGATTGTTTTTTCAAGTTATCCTCTTTCCATATATCTTTACGTCCCTCAAACCAATAGCATGTTCCTTTTTGTTTTGTAAGTTCTTTGATATAATCACCATCACATGCTTCATCAAAACATTTAAAAGCAACGACATCACCTACCTTTACGTCAGAAACTGGCACAACATCTACAAGCATACCATCTTGAAATCCTAAATGTTTCATTGAATTTCCATCTATTTCATAAGTTTTTCTATTTTCAACATCAAACCGTTCATACCTATCATTTGAATTATACTCAGGATATGTTGTTTGTTCAGTAATATCTCCAGCGATAGCTCCTATTGGCAAAAATGCCGTAATAATCAACAAAAATACTATAATTATATGATACATACACCCGTTATATTATAACCTCACCCGTCTGCATCTGTTTTGAGGCGTTATTAATTAACCAAGTAGTATAGCATATTTATATATATTTGTCAAGAGTACTCACACGTACCAAATAAGTATTTAAAAGTTGATTTCCAATGCATCAAATCTGCGTTTATATTCTTCGAATATAACTGGTCCTTGTGGTTTAGGTAAAAATATCAAATTATTATCACTGCACATAATTAGCGCTCCTTCTTTTTGAGTTTTTGGATTTTTTTGGATTTTTTTGAACTGTATTTTTTTTAATCTTTTTTCCATTGCCCTATCTGCAAGTATAAGTTCAAAAAACTTTCGCATATATTTTGTAATAAAATTATCACCAACAGTCAATTCAGATTTGATACGTGCACACTTATGATGCGGCTTCATATTTTGTATCCAATTTCTATTTTCATAACAAAATTGCATATGATAACCTGTATCAAACAATGGTGTAGCAAAAACATATTCATGTGCAGCAAAGAGGTCTTGTGTTGGTACACATAATGATTTTGTTGTGATGTGATAATTCAGACATATTCGATTATTAGTCTTATTGTCTTGTCTCCGTACACCTAATAAATGTGAGAGTATTGTGATACAAAACCGTCCAGTCCAAATATGTCCATGTTTATATAAAACCAAAACATCCAAATCACTCCCTCTATCACAATTATTATATGCTAACCTACCTGTTACATAAATTGCTCTAACAAATGGGCTTATTCGTAAGATTGATATAATACGTCGTAATTTTCGCATTTTGATAAAACTAATGTATTCATGTTGTCTACGTAAAGATACAATATCCTCCCTACCAAATAAATAATACATGCCATTTTTTTGTGAGATGTATTGTACTATTTCCTTTTGTTCCAGCGCACATTGTACATCTGTAAATGACCATACATTTCCACTATCATCCGCACTAGAACGAATCAAATGTTTCCACACCTCAAACGCCGTTAATGGATAATTTAATACATCATAATATGTAATTGTTGCAATAATATTTTTATATAATATTTTATCCATATTATTTGAAATCACAAAAAATAAATCTTACTAATACTAAGCAACATGTTTTGTTATTTTAGTTTTTGTTTTTTATAAAAATTTTGCTGTTGGACTTTTTTTGTCTTTTTTTAATTTTTTTGGATCTCCTTCAAAGATGACATTTCCACCAAGTGCTCCGCCATCTGGACCTAATTCAATAACCCAATCAGCATGATTGATCACATCAGAATTGTGTTCTACAACCAAAACCGTATTGCCCTTATCAACAAGTGCATCAAGCATTATTAATAATTTTTTTACATCATCAAAATGTAATCCTGTTGTAGGCTCATCTAAAATATACAACGTCTTACCAGTTGACCTACGTGCAAGTTCTGTCGCTAATTTAATACGCTGTGCTTCACCTCCAGAAAGATTTGTAGCGCTCTGACCAAGTTGAATATATCCAAGTCCCACATCCTGCATTGCTCGCAATTTAGCAGCAATCAAATCTTTGTTTTTAAAAAACTCATATGCATAATCAACACTCATATCTAAAACATCTGCAATAGTGACACCATTGTATTCAACATCCAATATTTTACTACTATATCTACTACCACCGCATGCTTCACACGGCACATACACATCTGGCAATAAATGCATTTCAACCTTCACAGAACCCTCCCCACGACAACTTTCACATCTACCACCGCGCATATTAAAACTAAAATGACTCGCGTCAAAACCACGCTCTTGTGCTATTTCTGTTGCAGCAAACAAGTCCCTCACGTGTGAGAATACTCCTGTATATGTTGCTGTATTTGACCTCGGTGTACGTCCAATAGGGTTTTGATCTATCATTATGACTTTATTGATATTTTGCAACCCTGTGACACGTTTATGTACTCCTGGCTCTACGTTAGAGCGATGAAATTTCTTCGCAAGAGCACGTGACAAAATATTGTGTACAAGCGTAGATTTACCACTACCTGAAACACCACATACCGTCATAAATGTTCCAAGCGGAAAATCAACAGATATATTTTTAAGATTATTTTCTTTGGCACCTTTAACAGATATTTTTTTACCATTTCCCACTCTCTTCTTTTTCTTGTCAGTTACGGATAATTTACCTGATATATATTGAGCAGTTTTAGTATTTGATTTCATCATTTGAGGCAATGTTCCAGAAAATATCAATTTTCCACCTTCTTCACCTGCACCAGGTCCCATATCCACAATCCAATCAGCTTCCTTCATAATATCTGCATCATGCTCCACGACAATAAGTGTATTTTTCGCTTTTTGTAATTTTTTCATTGCTTTCAAAAGACGAATTGTATCTCGACTATGTAGTCCTGTCGTTGGTTCATCCAAAACATAAATTACACCCGTCAAATCTGATTTTATTTGCACTGCCAAACGAATTCTTTGAGCCTCTCCACCTGAAAGTGTGTTGCTAGAGCGTGATAGTGTCAAATACTCTACACCAACATCACACAGAGCTTCCGCTCGTGATACCATTTCATCGATAAGTGCATTTACTGCCATTTTTTCTTTACCTCTGAGACCACTCATTTTTTGCACATCTGTAATAAGTTTTATAAAGTCTCCTAATGGCACATCTGTATATTTATCAATTGACAAATCATTAACTGTAACTGAGAGGTATTCTTTTTTTAATCGTCTTCCACCACACAATGAACATTTTTTTTCAACCATGTATTTTTCTAATTCTTTGCGCATGTACTCAGATTTTGTGCTTTTATAACGTTCTTCTAAGTCGTGAACAATACCTTTAAAATCATCACGACCATCCTTATCAACTCCATAAAAAATAATTGCAAGATTTGATTTTGAAATATTTTTAACAGGTTGTGAAAGTGAAAACTTATATTTTTTAGCTATTTTTTCTAAACTTGTTCTGTGTTTACTAAGAGCTGTATTTTTACCACCTGATTTACTCCAAATATGAATTGCCCCTTCTTCTATAGAAAGCTCATCATTTGGAATAAGTAATGCTGGATTTATTTCATTTTTAATACCAATACCATCACAATCAGGACAAGCTCCGTCTGGATTATTAAAAGAAAAACATCGTGGTGTAATCTCTGGCAAAACAAAACCAGATTCTTTGCAATAAAAATCTTGTGAAAATTCTTCTTCTTTATCATCATAAAGGATTACACACAAACCACCTGATAACTTCATAGCAGTCTCCACAGAGTCCATCAGACACTCTCTATCAAGATTATCTGCCTTATGTACAAATCTATCAATCACTACATCAATACGCACAGAAACATCATCACTTACCACAAGTAGCGCATCTGCAACTGGCATGATTTTCCCATTAAAGCGAACGCGTGCATAACCACTTTGACTAATATATTTCAATATTCTACTATTTGTTTTTTTCTTATCTGTAAGCGGTGCCAATACGGTAATTTTTGTTCCTTCTGGAAATCCGATTATTTTTGTCACAATATCACGTGTGCTTTTTTGTTTAAGAGGTTTTTTGGTATACGGACAATGAGGTACTCCAACCGTTGCAAATAATATACGCAAATAGTCATAAATTTCCGTCATAGTGCCAACCGTTGAACGAACTGATCTACCCACACTCTTTTGATCAATGGCAATTGCTGGAGAAATATTTTCGATACGATCAACATCTGGCTTATTC
>JALWAF010000140.1 GCA_027016355.1 Candidatus Moraniibacteriota bacterium
TTAGATAGTAAAAAGAAAGAATTAAAGAAAATTCATGATTCATTAAATATATTTGAATTACAAAAAGATTTGAAAAAGTTACTTTCAAAAATACAACATATTCAAAAAGAAAAAAGAGGAAAATTGTATTAAAAATACATTTCCTCTTGGTAACCCTATTATGAACTATGCAGCCTTACTTTCGGTAACATTTACTTATGAGCTATAGCGGGGCTGTTAATTTTATCTTATTATTTTATTGCTTTATGAACACATCTGTCATAAATCCAAATCGTGAGATATGATTTGCAATAAATCCTGGAAATCCTGGAAATACACTTTCTATAGTAATTTTTTCTATTTCAGAATTATAATTATCCTCCATGATCTTCAATATTTTTTCATGCTTTTTACCAATAATGTCTTTCTTAAATGATTTTAAATCTACAGTTGCCACAACATCAGCTACTCCTTGCACTGTCATTTTTATTGACTCTTTCTCAAAATCTGGCACAACATCTTCATAATTTATTTGAAGATCAACTTGATCTGCATTATATTGATGATACTTTTTTGCTAAGTGTGATTCCATAATAGCTAACACATCATCTTCTGAAAAAACCAATACCTTTACATGCATCACTATTTCATACATAAACTGCTCTGTCATTGTGCCTACACTTACATTAGCCTCTGAACTAACTACTTCATGTACAACATTATTATCTAGCAACACCTCATTGTCTGGGCGTAATAATCCCGTTATCTGTTCCATTATATATTGCACAGATTCATCTGTCATTTCCTTCTTTGCTTTTTCAATGTCAGCTTCAGTCACTACAGAAACACCATTTCCTCCAGCACCTCCACCAGTCATAGCTTTTTCACTAGTTGCATAAAATTTACCTTTTTTTGGAGTGCCTTCAAATCCAGGTATTGAAAATTTTGTCGGACCAATGTTAGCATCACTTCCCGCGCTGTCTGCCATAACTAATGCCTCTACCTTACCTGGCTTACCATCTTTCATGCCTGGTACCGTCACACGATTAACCAATCTAAAAAGAGTTCCATCTTCTGCCAAAAATCTTGTAGTTGCTACAAGAGGTTGTGGTTTATCATTATATTCATTGATAATAGTAATTTTACCTTGTGCTTTTTGCGCCTTTACATCACCACTTCCAGTTGCATCAAAAGTTTTTGTAAATGTTATATCCTTTTCAATAAGTCGTGCTGGAATAAGCCGTCTCTCAGAATCATATATTCCCTGATCTGTTTGTGCCGTTAATTCTATTTTTTCATCAATATTAATATGTTTTGGAGTTATAGAAATCTTTGTTTTTGGCAATATAACAATAAATAAAATAAATGCAACTAGAGCAATACCTCCAAAAATAAACCCTTTAACAACAGTCCCAGTCACAACAGATAAATTTATATTACTATGCTTTTTAGTGCTTTGTTGCTTTTTTGAAATATTATGTTTTATTTTTTGTGATTGTTTGGGTTGATTATATACATATTGTGAGTTCTTATTTTGTGATAATTGAGCATGACCCAAAACCCCATTTGATAATTGAGCCTTTCGTAATGACCGTTCATACTCATCAAGATGCTCTATATTATTTTGTTCTTGTAATTGTTCAACTTGATGCTTTCTCCGGTCTTTTTGTGGGATAGCACTATTTGACATCATTTGATTTTGAGATGTATGTCGTTGCCTATTATTTTTTGTATATGGATTTTGCTTTACTTGTTTTGTTTCTGTTTGTTCTTTAGTATTTATTAATGTTTTTCGTTTTTGTGAACTTATCACACGTTTTGAATTTTCAACATGTTTATTGACAGGATGTTGCGATGATGCATGCACACCCGCAACACTTGCTCCTTGATAATTTCTATTGTCAAAATATGATCGAGTGCCTATTTTCATATTTGTTCTTTGACGAGGTTCTTCTTTCATAATTTCTTGTGCATATTTTGGAATAACTTTTTTTTCTGGCTGAACTGCAGTAGATATTTCAACTGCATTTTCATCTTCTTGTGCAACAAAAGGCTGAACTTCAATACCTGCTCTTTGTGCAAACATTATCCCATTTTCGTCTATTGTCATCAGTGTGATATTTTTTTTATATTTTGTTGCTTCTTGTGAAAGTAC
>JALWAF010000141.1 GCA_027016355.1 Candidatus Moraniibacteriota bacterium
TCCAGAAACAAATACAATATTTACATGGAATAATGATCAAACAATATTAACAATAACACCAAAAACTATTTGGCAACCAGAGACAAAGTATTCTATTGCACTTCCACATAATTCACGAAAAGCAGCAGAAGAAATATCTACATTTTTCTCTTTTGAAACAATTTCATACCCACGCGTTATTGAAACAAATATTCCAAAAGAAAATAATCAATATATAAACGAAGGAGAAGAAATTTTAATAACATTTGATAGAAATGTTGTTGATTTTGATTTACAGGCTGTTATGAGACCAGTTTTACAATCTGAGCAAAATTATGATGAGCAAGCCAAAACATTACATGTAAAAATATTAGAACAAACACAAGTTTATAAAGGATTTCATGACTTAACATTGTTTGCAAAGCATAAAAATCAAAAAAATACACAATATTATCCGATAGATTCAATGACATTTAATACTTTATTACCCCAACCAGAAATATATCCTAAACAATTTGATAAGCGTCTTAAAGTTGCAGCAGAATCTACTGCTCCTAAAATTAAGACTGGCAAATATATAGATGTTAATTTGAAAGCACAAATCACAACACTGTTTGAGGATGGTAAGTTTATCACTAATTTTGTAGATTCTACAGGAGCAGTTGAAACACCGACGCCTCCAGGAGAGTATCAAATATATAATAAAAATCCATATGCATTATCTAATATGTTTCAAGTATATTTGCCATATTGGATGGCGTTTACTCCAGATGGTTTATATGGTTTTCATGGATTAATTGTCTGGCCAGAAGGACATGAAGATATGCCACAAGGTGGAAAAGAAAGTAAGAGAAATATAGGTAGTGCGGTCTCTGCTGGCTGTGTAAGACATGATGCCCAAAATTCTAAATTTCTATATGATTGGGCAGATGTTGGAACAAAAGTTGTTATTTATTAAACATAAAAAACACTTCTTATGAATCATAGAAGTGTTTTTATTACCCCCAAAAACCACCAGCATAAGCTGATGAGTGCATTTAAAGCGTAGCGAGTGAAATATTTATATATTTTAAAAACAATATTGTCATTTCGACTGTAGCGAAGCGAAATGGAGAAATCTCTAAACTAAAATTTTTACAATGTGTGTAAAGTTTTGAGATCTTTCGACTCCGTTATCACTACGCTCGAGATGACAAAAAATGATATAGTGTGAACTGTATGCAAAATTAGCAGGTGTAACCTGCAGGATAGAAGCCACCAGCATCGCTAGTGGTTTTCACTTTTTATGAGAGTTCCGTAGATATTTTTTTGAGAATTTTTGCAGATTTTTGTAAATTATTTTGTTCTTCTTGTGATAATTCTATACAAATTTTACCAACTATCCCCTTTTTGCCCACCACTGCAGGCATGCTTAGACATATATCAGATACACCATAAATACCCTCTATCAGATGAGAAACGGGCAACACTGTCTTTTTATTGTGTAATATTGCATGTAATAGATAAGCAGTTCCAGCCCCGATAGCATAATAAGTTGATTGTTTTCCTTCTATTATAGTATAGGCCGCGTTTTTTGCTTCTTGAAAAATCTTATCTTTATCAGATTCTTCTAGTCTATTACACGTGCCAAGTTTCATATTACCAATTGCAGCCGTACTCCATACAGGAAATTCACTGTCTCCATGTTCTCCGAGAATATACGCATGTATACTTTTGGGATTGATATCTAATTTTTTACCAATTAGATGACGAAAGCGCGCACTATCTAGTAGTGTGCCAGTGCCCATAATTTGGTCTTTTTTGTCAGGAAACATATCAATTGCAAGTTTTGTGAGAATATCTACAGGATTTGTCACCATTATCAAAACAATATCTGGATTTTTTTCAAAAATTTGTGGGACAATGTCACGAATGATTTTTGCATTTTTTTCTACAAGTTGCAAACGCGTCTCCCCTTCTTTTTGGGCAACACCACAAGTGATAACAACAACAGCACTATCTACACAATCATCATAGGACCCAATATGTACATCCGTTTGTCCTACAAAAGGTACAGCATGTTGCAAATCCATCACTTGAGACTCAACAAGTTTCTCATTTATATCAATAATAGCAATCTCTTGGGCAATCTCTTTCATTACTAGAGAGTGTGCAATAGTAGACCCAACCATCCCAGCCCCAATTATAGTTACTTTATCCCCCAGGGGATATTCTCTTTTTTCAAAATTCACCTCATTTTTCATAATTTGTGTGCCACAAACTTTCACAGCAGAGGCATATTATTTTATTATTTATATTTGTTTAACTATCATAATTATACCACATTCTTTACATATCTTTAAAGATATGTAAAGAGCAAAGATTATCTGAGTTTAATTATTTATATTTTTTAATTAAAAATAACATCTAACTCACTTACTTTAATAGTGTAGAGACGCATTGCAATGCGTCTCTACTTGCAAAAATAATATTTGACATTTGAGGGGGGGTGATAAAATTAAAATAATTAAGTGTTAATAAAAAATATTATGACAGAACCAAAAATGCCAACACCAGAAGAAATGGCAAAAATTCATAAATCACGCACAGAATCAGATGCAGAATTATTAAAAGAAGGCGCAGAATATGCAGTGGATGAAAAGGGTGATGCACGATTAGATATTACTAAAGAACAAGCTGTTGATTTAGGCTTTGAAGAAACAGAACAAGTAATAAAAGTGGGTGGCGAAACTTTAGTTTACAAAGCAGGAGATAATCATGAAATATATAAAGGAATGATTGTTGGTATTGTTGATGATAAATATCATACTCAAAATAAAACATATCAAAAAGCACGGATAATTGAATTTGATAAAGAAAACCCAAGTCGTGTTTTGGTAAAGCCACTTGATGGAACAAAAGCAAAGTGGATTGACGTATTTGAAACTCAATATGCTATACAAATAAATGAAAGAACTGAGGTTGAATGAAAAACAGAAAATTAAAAATATAGCCAATAAGATATCAAATTTTATAAAAGCAGTTAGAATTATTCTAACTGCTTTTTCCATTGGACATTTGCCCTTTTACGATTATAGCTGCGTTTACCCTTACGACTACCGTGTGCTCCGCCTTTGTGACGGAGTGTCTCCACCGTACTAGGGTGGAGACGCGGTTTAATGCGTTCCACTTTTTTCTTCATTTTAACCTCCTAAAAAGTGTTGAATAATGACATGGCTAATGTGAACATCAAGCCACTTACCAATCCATAACACCCTCAGTGTGAGTGGTGGTGCAATAATCACACCAATAACGGCTCCAATACACATACCAACAAGCATTCCACAATAAAACAAAAAGTTTTTCATGCCCTACCTCCCTTTAGTTTTTCATAAATATATCCGCCAAATTCTACGGAAGTGACATCCTGCCAAAGCTGTGCGAGGTTATCACACCAAGTATCACAAACCTCTGATACAGCAATATTCTCTATCTCAGCCACTCTCTGAAATTCTTCATCGCTCCAACTCCAAGGCGAGTAGCCTTGTTGGTGAATACAATTAAAGTTCGTAAGAGTGCGATCTTCTCTGGGAGCAGTGACAAAAACCTTCATAGTAAATCTCCTTTTTGACTTTATAAGAGAATTATTTCCCTCTAAAATATTTTTAAGATTTCTTTCTCCAAAGAAATGACAATGGATTAGAAACATTTTAGAGAAAAGCGAAGTTTTTCTCGTTTTATTAAGATTGTTGATAATACAACAAAATGACAGTGGCGGCTCGTCAGGCCCTTCGGAACTTCACCGAAGCTATTATTCCCCAGTTATTACGTCATAGAGATGGACGGATGGTTCGGGGATTAGCCTCCGGTCACCATCAAACAAGGAGGGGTCACATTTTACTTCTGTCCGAGAAGCAGTCAGTTTTGCTTCGTGACTAGGATCCCGTTGGTTGAACTAGGCATTTTTTTGGGTCGTACCAAGGACCACGAGAAGATTGGAGTACTAACATTTGTTTATTACGGATAAAACAAACACTCTCCTAAGGGGACCTTCAGCTCCCATTTTTTTGATAACCCAGAAATATTAAACTGGGAGTTATGATGGCAGACATGCTAAGCAAAAATTCTTGCCAATAGTAGCCTTTCTGATTCTCTTAAGATCAGGGCGTACAGGCTCCATATCATCAAGAAAAAGAGAATATGCATTTTTTATTTCAGTAATCCTGAATACGCGACCGTATTCAGAACACTGGCATTGAGAGCACTTGCCCTCAGAGGCTTTTACTATATAGGTGATGGTTGTTCCGATTCCATCCCTACTTGAGTTAACCTTCATCTCAAAAGAGGTTTTTTTGGCGGAAGAACGTTTCCGCCACTGCTTTTTTGGCTGATATGGCTGGGTGTGTCGTCTCATGACAATCTCCTTTTGAAATTGTGAGAAAATTATTTCCCTCTAAAATATTTCTAATCAATTGTTATTCCTTTGAAGAAAGGAATCTTAAAAATATTTTAGAGAAAATCAACAATCTTACATTGCACACGCAAAATACTAGAGATGCGAAGTTTTTCTTTTAAAAAAGAACAACTCTTTCGTCAGCTTTTTTAACGTGGGCTTCCTCCACAGTGTACGTCCGTTAAATTTAAAAGCCGGACGGCGGATTTCTCTCCGCGGGTTGTGTCTCACTTTTTGGCAAGTGCCTTTTTAAGCGCACTTCCAACTGAGACCTTGAGAGGTTTCTCCGGCCGGCGCGTACGCCGACGGAGTTCCTTTACCGGGATACGACCAACAATCTTTGCCATAATACACCTCCTAGGTGTTATGGGTTGTAAGGAAGTTATTTCCCTCTAACACTTCACAAAAAACTTTATGAAATCTTAGAGAGAGGAGATATCAGTAGTTTCAAAGATATCTCCAAAATAAAATATATTGACCATGCCCGTAATGTACCGGTTTATGCTTCAGTCAATGTTTGAGAGTAAAACTCTCCTACGAGCTATAACTTCGCTCGCGACTATTCCAAAAAAATTTGGATTACAGATTGGTAAAATCTGCTTGATCAACCAATTGGCCTAGTAAGCCATAATCATTTTTATCAAATAAGAACTGGGAGGGTTTTACCAGATATTTTCTTATTGACTTCAGTGCTCAAACACTGCTGAGGACATTACCACCCCAGTGTTGGTTTTCACACATTGTTTGAGCAATGCGCGAAATGCAGAATACCAGTCTGCTTTCTTCGCATTCTCCAACAAGATGCGTTCCCTCTAGTATCTCACAAAAAACTTTATGAAATCTTAGAGAGAGGAGATATCAGTAGTTTCAAAGATATCTCCAACAATTTAATTTTATCAATCTGCCATATGGAGCAGGTTTCCTGGCAGACTTGATCATTGTATAGTCCGAAAAATGGTGCACACATTTACGCGACTTCCCTGAATCTACGCCTATTCGTAGATACCTACAACTTTACATATCTGCGAGCCCGGGACAGGCCATTTTGGCATTCCTGCACAGTAGTTTGAGGAAACTTATTTTCCCTCTAACACTTCACAAAGGTTTAATTTGAGCATGTTTAGACATAAAAAAACTTCGCAAAAAATTTAATGTCCTTAAATTATGATTTATTCATAATTTATCTCAACCTTTGCGAAGTTGTTAGAGAGAGGATAAAATGATACGATTTTATCCCAAATATATTTTACAAATTGGATTTATAAAATATATTTGGGAGAAGATGTTAATGGGTTTAAAAACATCTTCTCAAACATGGCAATAGTTTAGATTGGTCATTTTTAAGTCTCACAAGACGCAAGACTCTAAACTTGAGGAGTTGCCATAAATACCCCTAATTCGTCCTAATTAATAACCTTTATCAACTTCCGAATTAAAAAAGTTGAGGTGTGGTTTTTTGCGTAAGACCACAACGCGCTTTCATTTACAACCACTCCCTGTGAGGCTCAGGTTTTTTGTGATTGCCAAGGTCCACTTGTTGACTCCCATTTTTTCATATGGGTTTACACTAGGTCTTTGCCTAGCTCTCCGCTCGTTGTAAGCGTAGCACAACACCTCTCACATTTTATAAATAATTTATAAAATGTGAGAGATGGGAAAGCATGCGAATTTGATAATGTTATATCTCGCTTTAATGTCGGCTTTCCAGGCGACTATATAGTTGTTGTGTTAAACACCACTCCTTTTCTGTTGCCAGGCGGAGGAGAATCGCCCCGAATCTTATTCATTTTTTCTTGCCTCCACCACACAATCCGGAAAAAACAATCCGGAATCCGGCCAAAACAATGACCAGCTGCAGAAACGGGCCTACGATGGGACTTATCGCTTCAAACAGGTTGGCTGTAGCGGCATGGATCAACGCGGGGCTGATCATGGCCACAATTAACGCAATCCCAGCACAAGTGCCAAGAAAACGCTGCGGAGTACCAAGAAAAAAAGAGAACCATTTACCCATAAGTCACCTCCTGTGTTTGGGTTAATATTGATGGCTTATAGGAAATATTTCCCTTGCTTTTTCCTAACATCTAACATGTTTTAAGACTTTTTAAAAACCTATAAGAAATTGTCATCTCGAGCATAACACAGTGGAGTCGAGAGATCTCAAAATTTTTAGATTAGAGATTTTTTCATTTCAGTAGAAATGACAACCTAAAGTTAAGAAAAACTAAGGGAAATATTTAATTGTTAAAGAATTCTATGAGGAAAATCAATATATTAACATTTTCTGTGGTTGCCTTTTTGGTATTGACTTAGAAGCAAAAGTTCTGAGGTTATCCAATCAAAAGCAGGAGAAAAGTAATATAAATGTAATTATTTTATAAATTCCGAAATATATTTGATATCTATATTGTTTTGTAGATTACGAGGCCAATTATATTTTTATTTAAAGCCACTGTGTCGTTAACAATAATAGATGTCTGTATATTTCAACCAAATTACCGCAATAAATGTGTATGTATTTTTTGCAAATAACTCAGTAATATTCTTAAATAAAATAACTATCTTTTAATTTGTTAGATGTTGATGTCGCTTTTGTGACTTCTTCATCGTAACAACCTAGTATAGCATACGAAATAAATCTTGTCAAGTCTTACTGACAAAATAAGTGCAAAACACACCAAAACCCTTTAATTTAAAGGGTTTTGGTGTATGTATTATAGATAAAATC
>JALWAF010000142.1 GCA_027016355.1 Candidatus Moraniibacteriota bacterium
AACTGATGCATTACTGGGGTTGGTAATTGTATTTTTGATATATTTAATACTCAATACTATAAACCCAGATCTTATGAATTCAGCCAGTCCTAATTTAGGTGCTTTGCAACAGGGGGTGCAAAGCACAACACAAGGTGGTAGATCTATTCCACCGGGAACGACACCTCAAGTAGATACATGGTGTGCAAAGAGTGGTGGTGCAGCAGCTTGTCAAAATGATAAAGCAACTTGTGAGTTATTACATGGTGAGGGAGAATGTGCTCAATCATCAAAAGTTTTTGATGGTAAAAAAGCATACTTTGTTGATGATGGTAATATTACAGAATATGAAGATAAAGAGGCGTGTAAGGCAGCTCATCCAAATGGTTGTGTCAGTGGAAACACAATGAAAGGTAGGTATGCATATGGTGTAACAAATGCGACAAATATTGATGCAATAGAAAAAAGTGGTAGTGTATACGTATCAGATAGTGCTAAGGCGCATAATTTATCTGATGGAGATATAAATAATATTAAGAATTTTGGTAATAAATTTAAAAGTGATATTGCAAATCAGCATGATAATTTAAATGTAGTTGGAATTGAAAAAAAGGATAATTATACTGCAGTAACTGTTGGTAGATTCGATAAAAATCAAATTATAAGTTATGCAAAAGGACATGACGATGTTTCTTGGTATAAAAATGGTCAATCATGGGGTGTTGATAATAAAGGAAATAAATATTATAAAATAACAAAAGGTGAACTTAAAGGACATGTTGTAACGACTGATGGAAAAGTTTTTTTGCCAAAAAATGATGGAAGTGATTATACACTTAAGGATTTAGGTGTACAATCAAATAATACAGCTATAGACAATAATTCAGTACAAGAGGAAAATGGAGAAGATATAGCGGCATAAATATTAAGAATTTAAAATAATGTTAAAAAAAATATTTATAATTTCTTCAGTATTATTAATAACCACATTAATATTTTTTGGCATTTATACTATTGCATTTAAAAAAAATGATAAGGTGCAAGTCAAAAAGAAAAATGTTGATGTTGTAGATATTGTTTCAAAAAAGATTACAAATATTACATCAGATCCAATAGTGTCTGCTGCAATAGGACCTGATGGGGATACCATTAGATATTATGATGCAATTGATGGACGTGTATGGACTATGACATTACGAGGTACAAACAAAGAAGTTCTTCTTAGTGAAACAAAGGGTGTGCCAAAAAAAGTGCAATGGTCAAGTAATGGTAATCAATCCATAGCCACCTATGCTAATGGTGACATATTTGTGCATAATTACTCAACAGATGCTAATGATAAATTAAGAGATGGAATGGATAGTGTTGTGTGGGCTGGTACAAGCGGAAAAATTTTGTATAAATATTATGATAATATTTCAAAAGAACGCACATTGAATATTGCAAATTCTGATGGTACAAATTGGAAAAAAATTGCAGACTTGCCATTTCGGCACACTACGTTTGCACAAATTCCGTCATCAATTTTAGCTGGTTTTTGGCCTACAGCAGAAGTAAATACTAAAACAATATTATCAACGGTAAGCACAATAAACAAGAGCACACCAAAACAAATTTTTTCTGATGCTTATGGTGCAGATTTTTCTTTTTCGCCAAATGGTAAAAAAGTGTTAGTTAGTTCAACTGTTGATGGAGGTAAAAAAACGACACTTGGTATAATGGACAGTAATGGACAAAATTATAATAATCTTATGATACCAACAATTATAGCAAAAACAACATGGTCAAAAGATGGCAAAACTGTATATTATGCACAGCCAAATAATATACCACAAAATGTTGTGTGGCCAAATGATTATAATGATAAAAAATTTAATTCGCAAGATACTTTTTATAAGTTAGATATAGAAACTGGTAAAAAGGAACGTATCATTGAACTTAATGAAATTACAGAAAAAATTGATGCAATTGATTTATTTGTAAATTCAGCTGAGGACACGCTATTTTTTACAAATCGTACAAATGGATTATTATATAGATTAAGTTTTTGATAATGAATTTTGGTTGTTTGTGAAATTATTTTAATGAAATATACAAAACAAAAAACAATTATTGCAATAATAATTATTATATTATTT
>JALWAF010000143.1:0-4308 GCA_027016355.1 Candidatus Moraniibacteriota bacterium
AAGCTCAATTTTGGATTATGTATTTTAATAATAGAAGTCATATGGGCTTAGATGGACTTACACCTAAAGAAAAACTTGAAAAAGTTGGATATTGTAATGCTAATGCTATTTGTAACTTTCCTGCATTTATACTTGAAGATTATTACAAGCCTCTTACGGATTTTTTTGATTGTGTGGTTTTGAAGGAAAAAGCGTCCTATAATGTATTGACCTATTACCTGCAATTATTTTACTTTTTTAATAATCCAATATAGTCCGGCAACTATTAACGTTAGACCTAGAATAATTCCAACAAATTCTATCCAAAACATTGTATTAAAAGGTGATATATGTTCTACTTTTGGAAAATTTTCCAACTGTTTTACTTGCAAAGCTTGATTATCTTCATTTTCCGTAGTAGCACTTGCATCATCTTCACTTGAAGATTTTTGATCTATTTGTGATTTCTTCAGCAAATCTTCATCAAAATTACCACTAGATTTTTGTGTATTTATTACATCTTTATTATCTGCGTTATTACTTTCGTCACCTTGCATCATTGCTTGTTGTTGGTCATTTTGCAATAATTTATCTTTAGTTACATCTATTAATGATTTTTGCACATTTATCGTGATACTCTTACTACTAATTTCTTTGCCGTTATCTCGTGCTAATGCAGTTATATCAAAACTACCACTTTGTTTTGGTTTGACTATAATTTCTTTTTTTTGTATCTGTGTAGTTTTACCATTTATCATTTGAAGTGATTGAGAGGATTGTTGTCCCACAATATCAAAATTTTCCAATCCTACAATTCCAATCTGCCCACCATCCACGGAACCATTAACTGAAACATTAATTCGTGTTGTTTCATCAATAGAAAGCGATGTGTTATCTACTGATAAGTCAATTTGTGCTGCTAACACAATAGTTGGAATCATAAATATTATGACAGCTATAATAAGTATCTTTTTCATATTCTTAATTACTAATTAATAATTTATATTTACCAATCTTTTTCATTTGGATTTTGTATTTCTTGACTAAAATTTTTCTCTGTATCCACTCCTATATTACCCCCAAAAAATTGTTGTATCATTTGTTCAAAAGGGTCTTGATTACGATAATTATTTTTTTGAGCAGCTGATTTTGATCTATTAAATCCTTCTTGCCCCTGATTTTTCTCCATATTTTTTTGAGCCTCTTCGAGTGCATCTTGTATATTTTGTGGCAATCGTGATTTACCTACTTCATCTTTGTCACTCTTACCAGTTCCCTCACTGTTTTGATTTTTCTTATTACTTTTTTCTCCTTGCTCATCTTGTCCATTTTGCTGACTATTTTGCTTTTGTTGAGAATCTTGTTTATTCTTACCTTTATCCCCTGACTGACCGTCTTGATTATCCTGACTATTTTTACCATCCTTACTATCTTGTTGTTTTTGACTTTTGGTAGATTGTTGTTGCTTTTTGGTAGATTGTTGCAATATAAAATCAATATTTTCTTTCGCCCATTTATTATCTGGATTTATCGCTAATGTTTTTTGAAATTCATCGATTGCATTTTGATAAAATTTATTTTGCTCGTTATCACTCTTATTTTTACCAAGTCTATACTGCACTAATCCCTGCAAATAAAATATATTTTCACAATATTCTGAAATTTTTTCACTTTGTACATTACAGTCTTTATTTATTATCTTATTCAACTTATCAGATAATTCTTCATATTTTTGTTGTTCATATAAACGTCCATACAAATTATTTTTTGCAATCAGATCCCACTTTGGGAATACTTCACTAGCTTTTTCAAAAAAAGTTATTGCCTTATCATTATTTTTTTGCATTACAGCCAATGCATTATAAACCTTAAACATAATTTCATTTGGCAAAAAATATAATATACCAAACACAATACCCAAAATAACAGACAGTCCAAAAGTGGTTATAAAAATTTTTTTAATTGTCCTCGATTGTTTTGCAATTTTCATTTTCAATTTTTAATTCTTAATTTTAAATTTTGAATAAATGGATATCTCGGTAATATAATCCCTATTATAAATAATAATGTCCCTACAATTACAAACATTAAATATTTTTCTGCTGCTGGTGTAATATTTTCTTCACTAGAAATTTTCTTTGGCAATGCATTCAGATCTTTTGTTAATTTTCTTAAATCCGAAATATCCTCAGCATGAAAATATTCTCCTCCCGTAATATTAGCAATTTCCTTTAAAGGCTCTGGATTTAATGCCGTTAGTACTGTCTCCCCTTTATATTGTTTGTATTTTATATTTCCAAAAGCATCTTGACCTTCTGGGATTGGAGAACCTTTTTCAGAACCAATTCCAACTGTAAATATTTTTATATTTTTTTCTTTTGCAAGTTGTGCCATTTTTTTAGCATCACTAGAAATTGTTTCATCTCCATCGGAAAATAAAATAATTGCTTTACCTTCTTGTTTAGAATCAGATTGTACCTCAAGTCTTGCAATAGATATTTCAATTGCATCTGCCAAATTTGTACCCTGCCTACCTAAATCATCACTTGAAATATTTTTCAAAAAATTCACAAAAACTGTATGATCAAAAGTTAGTGGTGAAGCCACAAAGCTCTCCCCCGCAAACTCCACAAGTCCTATACGATCACTTTTACGTTTTGTAACAAAATCCTCCACAATATATTTAACAGCATCAAGTCGCGAAACCATATCTCTACCATGCGAAAAATCCAAAGCTCTCATACTCTTTGACACATCCACAGTAAATACAATATCCAAACCTTGCTTTTGTGTTGTTTGTGTATCCTGTCCCCATTGAGGTCGCCATACGGCTATTAAAATAAAAGTCAGTCCCAATAAAATGAGCACCGTTTTTATCTCAATAATATGAGTAATTGGTTTTGGTTTTTGATTATTAACAAAAATAAAACTTTTTTCTTTTTCAGTTTGTTTTTTAACAAATACAAAACCAGCCCACATAACAATAAGTAAGAATATACTTAGCCACCAATAATTTGTAAATTCTGCTAATATCATATTTTTTTATTTTTACTATAAATTTCTGGAATAAACTTTAGACTTACAAATAATAATCCACCTATAAATCCTGCCACTAAAAATGCCCAGAAATGATCTTCTTTTGTGATGGTAACATCCGTTTCAAATTCTGTTTTTTCTAATTTATTTATAGTCTCCAAACTTTTTTGCAAAGAATTATTATCTCCAGCATAAAAATATTTTCCACCTGAAATTTCTGCAATATGTTTAAGTGTTTCTTCATCGAACTTTGTCTTGTACAGTGAGCCATCTGGATTTCTAGCATAAACCTTCTGACCACTTCCAGTATCAATTGGTAATGGTGCCCCCTCCTTTTTACCAAGTCCCACGGTATAGATTTTAATACCTTTACTTCTTGCATGCTCTGCTGCAATTATTGGATCTACTCCTGCATTTGCTTCGCCATCAGTAAGTAATACCAGCACTTTTGTTCTATCTTTACTATTTTGAAATCGATTAACTGCCGAAATTATTGCATCTCCAATAGCTGTTCCACCTAATTCTCTGCGTTGTTGATCAATAGTGTCTGTAGAAATTTCAGACAAATAATATCTTATCACATTATAATCAAAACTCATTGGTGACTGTGTAAATGGTTTACCAGCAAAAACTTCTAAGCCGACTCTATCATTCTTAAGCTCTGAAACAAATTGATCTATGTATTTTTTTGCAGCTTCCATACGATTAGGTTGTAAATCTTCAGCAAGCATTGACTCGGAAACATCCAACGCTATCAAAATATCAACACCATTTTTTGTCATTTGTTTTTCTTCAGTTACAGTTTGTGGTCTGGCCATCGCTATAGTTAACACTACGATTGTTGCTCCCAACAATAAACGTCGTAACCAAACTAATATATTACTCAATACAAATTTTGAAGATTGTCTACGCGCCTCTTGTAAATCTTTAAAAAAAGGAATATGCATTGCTACAACTTTTTTACTACGCCTTTGCCAATATAAAAATCCTCCCACAATAAATGTCAGAACAATTGCAATCCCGAAGATGTAACTATTAGCAAATTCCATTTCTATTTTTTAAAATAATTATTATAACCTTTCAATATACTGATAACTTCTTTAGCTATTTCTTCTTTACCCTGTGCATCTGCAAATTTTATAGGATCTATTAAATCAAAAAAATATTTTAATTCTTGCTTTTTTTGTGAAGAAATATTTTTCTTTGACATAATTTCCTGCACTTCTTTACCAGTTGCAAAATCAAATTTCATTTTGTATTCGCGTTCCAATATTTTTTTAAGCAATGCTGTTT
>JALWAF010000143.1:4318-7044 GCA_027016355.1 Candidatus Moraniibacteriota bacterium
AATTGTTGTTGTAATTTCTCAATACGACTCAATTCTTTTTCAAAAGAAAATGACTCTGGTACAAATTTCTGTTTTTTTGGTTTATTTTCTACAACTTTTTGTGTTTTATTCTTGCTGTGAAAAAATACATGCCACAAAACTAAAATTATACCTATCAAAATCAAAGAAATTATAATCCAATCAAAAACTGTCATAAGGGTAAGTGTAATTGGAGCTAAATTGTCATGTATTTCATTCATTTGTATATATTAAAATTAATTTTTGGTTATTTTTGTCTTAATTGAAAAAATAAAAATAATTTTTGATAAATCTTTTCCGTGTGTGAAATAAACAATGTTTCCATCCTATTTTTCTGAAAAAACTTTACGAAAATCTCTTTCTTATTCTGATAAATTTTTCGATAATTTTTTATTATCTCTGATGTTACAACCATTGTGCTAATTTCTCCAGTATAACTATCGGCAAATGTAAATTCTCCCACATCCTTCCATTCCTCTTCCGCTGGATCTACAAAAACAACTGGGACAAAATCGTGTTTAGACTTAAGTATCTTAATATTTTTTTGAATTTCTGGTGTATTTTCCATACTACCTGTAAGCCAAAAGATACTTGCAGAATGTTTAAGTAGTGATAAAACGGTATGAAACTTTTTTTCTGGACTATCTGTGTATGCAGAAAAATCTTTTTTGTCATATTGTTCAATGCAAAATTTCAAAATCTTCAAAATATTTTTACGACCTTTTTTGGGTGGAAAAACTTTTGTCACGCCATTGCCATAAAAAAGTATACCTACCCTATCACCATTTTGAACAGCTGCAAAAGCAATAAGTGCAAATGTCTCCAACAACAGCTCATACTTTTTCTTTGGAGTTGAAGAAAAATACATAGATTCTGAACCATCTATAACAAAAAATAATGTATTGTCCCTTGATTCGTGATAAGTTTTGACATAGACTTCTCCTTGTTTACTGGTAGTATTCCAATCAATATCTCTCACATCATCCCCTATATCATATTGGCGAATATCTGCAAACTCAATACCCCTACCACGAAAAGCACTTCGATAATTTCCCAAAAACAACGAATTAATATTATTTTTCGTAAAAACATCTAGTCTTTTAACTTTTTTGAGAATTTCTTTAATCATTTTAATTTCTTTTTTGTAATATTTATGGAATTTTGTCATTCCTGTGCAGACAGGAATCTTAATTTTAAAATTATGGAGATGGAATTGTATTTAAAATAACATCGATCAATTTATCACTTGTTATGTTTTCAACTTCCGCTTCAAATGATGGCACAATTCTGTGTCTCAATACATCTTTTGCTACTGCTTTTACATCATCTGCAGTAACAAATTCCCTACCTGCAAACAAAGCTTCCACCTTAGCACCTCTCATTAAATTGATAGATCCACGAGGAGAGGCTCCAAATGAAATATGTTCTTCTATGCTTTCTAATTTATATTTTTTTGGATTTCTAGTTGCATCTATTATATGAGTAATATACTTTACTATCACATCATCAGCATAAATTGCATCTACTACTTCTTGAATTTCTAATATTTGATTTTCATCAAAAACTTGCTTGAGTAAATTAAAATCTTGTCTTTCAATAGTTGAAACAATTTGTTGTTCCTGCTCCAGCGTTGGATAATCCAAATGTACTTTATAAAAAAACCTATCTACTTGTGCTTCTGGAAGTGGAAATGTTCCCTCTTGTTCTATAGGATTTTGAGTTGCAAGTACTACAAATATTTTTGGTAACAAAAATGTCTCATCTCCAATAGTCACACTTTTTTCTTGCATAGCTTCAAGCAGTGCTGATTGTACTTTTGCCGGAGCACGATTTATTTCATCTGCTAGCAATAAATTTGTAAATATCGGACCTTTTTTCACCGAAAAAGTTTGATCTTTTGGATTAAAAATTTGATTACCCACAACATCTGAAGGCAATAGATCTGGCGTAAATTGAATACGAGAAAAATCTAAATCACAGACTTGTGACAAAGCAAGTACGGATGTAGTTTTGGCAAGACCTGGCACACCCTCCAATAACACATGCCCCCTCACAAATAATGCCCCAAATAATCTGTTTACCAGATCGTCTTGACCTATAAGAATTTTTTGCACTTCTTTTTTTGCCTGTGCACTTTTGTCATGGATCTCAGGTATCTTTTGAGTTAATTCTTTTTTTTCTTCATTCATTGTTTTGTATATAAATAATTAAATCTTAGTCTCAACCACATAATAACAAACAAAAATGAAGATTTGATGAAGGCTTAAATGAGTTAAAAGTGAAAAGTTTATAAAGTTAAAAAGTTTTTTAGAAAATTAAAAAGAGGAGAAATACAACTGCGATGTATTTTCTCCTCTTTGAGAATTTTGGACTTCAAGAGCTATGCAGCCTTCTGTCCAAAAATCCTCTCCAATCGCTTGGCGTCGAGTTTGCGCCTGGCAGCCTTTTTATCCTAATAAATTTCTTTTTCTAAAATTGAATGATAAATTGTGTTCCTTTATCCTTCTCACTCTTTACTTTAATTTTCCAGCCGTTTTTATCTACTGTTTTTTTGACAATTGCCAGACCCAATCCTGAACCGGTATCAACATCAAAAGTGCGTGATGAATCAACTTTATAAAATCTCTCAAAAATATGTGGCAACTCACTTTTACTAATACCAATTCCGGTATCTTTAATAGTCAGTGTTCCTTTATTGGTTAATTTAA
>JALWAF010000144.1 GCA_027016355.1 Candidatus Moraniibacteriota bacterium
GAACAAATGACCGTTGCAAAGGGGGACCAAATATCAAAAACCATAGCAGCCGCATCAATTATCGCAAAAGTAGTGCGTGATAAAATGATGGAAGAATATGACAAAAAATATCCCCAGTACGGATTTGCATCGCACAAAGGATATGGTACAAAAGTGCATATGGAAGCATTGCAAAAACACGGCGCAACACCAATACACAGAAAAAGTTTCAAACCCGTCAAAAATGTTTTGTAAATTTTAATGTAATGTTGTAGTGACGCCCCTTGTGGGTGTCAGTAAATTACACATGCAAATGTAGTGGACGGTCATGACCGTCCACTACAACTATTGCATATTACAGGATTTTGTGATAGGGTTATTTATCATAGTAATTTGACAATAAAATTATATAATGCCCGTGATATTTTGCGAGAAAAAGGGTTAGGATATACAAAATAAATAAGGAGGAACGCATGTTTAAAAAAATTATGTTTGCAATAATTGGATGTATTGTTGGAGTGCTGGTAACATACTTATGCATGACGACTTCAATTCTCTCTACAATTGCAGATAAATTTGTAGCATTAGATATGAGTTGGCATACCATAGCAATACTTGGTGTAGGAGTACTAATCGGTGGTGTTTTTGTTATGACAATTATGATAATTATGATGATAAGGAGTTCATCTCAAGCACTTGGAGTTGTTGGTGAAATTGCTAGCAAAAGCGCTGCCACGTGGTTACAAGGAAACTTTGGCAAACGTAAAAGTTAAGGAGGAGGAGCAGAAAATGGCAGAAAAAAAAGAAGGTAAGTTTTGGAAAATAGATACGTCGTTGAAAAAACATTTTGAAGAGTTCGAGAAGTATGTAAATTCTTTTACAAGGGATATTTTTCGGATTTTTAATGTTCAACCATTTCTAGCCACTGTCAAAACCCCTTTTGATTTGGTTGGAAAAACTGTGCAGATTACTTATTCTCATAGAGATAGAGTTAGTTTCTGTAATGCGGTAATTTGCAATATCGATTTTGGAAGTGGTAATAATATGTTCCCATTGGGATATTTGGAAATAAGATTTTTGAATGGAAGTGAATATTTACTACTAAAACTCGAGCATATGTCAGAAGGAAAACTTAAAGCAAAAAATTTAATAGCTTATTTTGATGATGATGAGTGCTCATATTCTGAAAATTTTCATTTGAAATTGTTATAAGGTTTTAAAACAGTATGTATAAAAGTTTTTATATATACTGTTTTCTTTTTGGTTGGTATAAATATATAGTGGACAGGCATGCCTGTCCACTACATTGAGGAGGATGGGATTATTTTTTCTTTTTTGGTTTGTAACCTTCTAATTTATCAGGGCGATGATTTGGACAAGTTTTGTCTGAGCATCTCTCAGGTATAGTTTTTGTTCCTTCTCACAGCACCAAAATAAATTTGGTGCGGGACTCTCTAATTCTTTTTTAGTTTGTCTGGTCTATGATTAGGACATGTTTTGTCGCTGCATCTTTCTGGTATAGTCTTAGTACCGAGCATCATGAGTGCTCCACATTTCTTGTTACCTTTGTCTTCTCGTTTGTAGTTACATATTTTTCCGGTTGGTTTTGCTTTTATGGCGTTTTTGCAATCTGGATACTCCGTACAGCTATAAAACACACCAAATCTTCCATTTCTCTCCATCATTTCACCTTTACCACACTGGGGACATTTTACTCCTGTTTTTTTCTTAGCCACTTCTTTGGGGTCTTCTTTGATGAATTTACATTTTGGGTAATTGTTGCATGATATAAATCTACCATATTTTCCATCACGCTCTACGAGTTTTCCATCTTTACACTTTGGACATTTTTCGCCAGTTTCTTTGGGACCTTCGAGCTCTTTACCTTCCATTGTACGAGCACCATTACAATCTGGGAATTTTTTACAACTTAAGAATTTGCCATTTTTGCTGAGCTTAATAATCATTTTACCTTTACACTTTGGACATTTCATTTTTGGATCAGCATCACCTAGATCCGTTGCTTTGTCCAGCTTTTCTTTTTTCTTAACATCTTTTGTAAAAGGCAAATAAAATTCTTTTAATGTTTGAGTGTAATCTCTTTCTC
>JALWAF010000145.1:0-1826 GCA_027016355.1 Candidatus Moraniibacteriota bacterium
GATAGCTTGAATATATAGAAATGAAGCCTGTAAATGAAGATATAGCTGAAATAGTTGTTGTAAGAATTATTGCATCAATTAATCAAAATTTAGATGTTATTATTGCAGAAAAAAAATTTCGATTAGATTTATATAATCGACTCACTGGATTAACGATTCATCTTCAACCATTAAGAGAAGACAAGGAGGAAATTCTTGATCTGACACAATATTTTGTGCAAAAAAATGCACATTTATTCACTGACGTTTATGGCAAGCCAGTCAGTATTAGCGGCAGTGAATTTAATAAGTTATTTAATTCATTGTGTATTAGTTGTACAAAAAATCCAAAATTCCTTGCAGGAAATGCAAGGGAATTGGAAAACATGGTCAGACAATGGCTACTGGACAAAGCATTAGAGGAAAATCAACATGCATTACCACCTACTGCAACTGAAATACAGTCTGTTACATATAACTCACCAAATATTACGCCCCCAATTGATGTGACAACATCCATCCAAGATAAGACCAATAGATATTCTTTTGTTGGAGCACTGGTTAATGAAAAGATGGAATTGACAACTGAGGGATTACGTATACAGTCCATACTGCATGAAACCATACAAAAACGTGAAATGAATCTCATTAGAAATACATTGCGTTTTTATCATGGTAATAAAGGACGCACAAGCACAGCACTTGGCATTGCGCGTATTAAGCTTAATGAACTACTTACCAAATACGGTATACAAAATGACACTGCAACATCATTAGATAATTTTACGCCAATGAAATTATCAACAATCAAAAATGATGAGCAAAAACGTTGTATATTGTATCTCGCAAGTAAAAATGTTACACAAAAAATTATTGCCACAATCATGACAATAAGTATAAGCACTTTAAATGCGAGACTAAAGGAAGTTTAATTGAATTTACACAAATATGGAGAATGTGTCATATACACATTCTCCTTTATTATTTTATATATTACTACCCAAACATTAACACTCCTGGTTTGAATACTAGTAATATTCCAAGTATTAACATAAGTATGCCACCTAACAACATCGATAAGTGCGAGTATTTTTGTCCTACTGTGTGAAATTTTGCAAAACCAAAAATTGCAAGTCCAAAAATCAAGAAATCATCTGCCATATAAAATAATGTATAAATAAAAATATAAAATTGTCGTCCAATAAATGATAAATTATTTATTTCTAATATTTTTGTAAATGATTGAGCTATGCCCACACTACATGCAAACTCTATAATATTTACAGAAAATGCAATTGCCAATACTGCTAGTGTTGTAATAATAGTGATTGGCTTTGATACAACATCTTGAATTTTTTGTGTTGTTTTTTGTTGATGTTCAAGACTAGTTACTTCGCATGTTAGTTCTCCTTTGCTCTTGTGCCATTTGTAAAGAAAATAAACACCAGAACCAATCGCTAATAGTCCTACGGCTGGTGTAACCCATTGATCCAATGCTATAAAATCCCAAGTTTGATACCAGACATTAAGTATAAAAAAGTACATTACAGCTTCCGCAAAAATAAATAGACCCACTAAATAAATCATCTTCTTTTTATCTCCAATTTGTGAGAGTATTATCAAAAATGTCAAAAGCACCCACATAGCACACGGATTAAATCCGTCAATGAATCCAAGTATTGATGACATTGTCAAAAGTGATGTTTCCTTTGTATTTATTTCCCCAAAAAAAGGAAGTGTCATCATAGACTCTTGTGTACTTTTGTCTATTGAACAAGTAGATGCACTTTCCACACTACAAGAATAGTTTGAATTATCATTGTTTGCGCTTGTACCCTCTGTAATAT
>JALWAF010000145.1:1836-6986 GCA_027016355.1 Candidatus Moraniibacteriota bacterium
GTAATATAATAATCAAGTGTATATTTATCATCATTTCCTACATATTCAACTATCTTTTGCCCTGTAATTTTGTCATTAAATCCTACCAATACTTCTCCACCCACAAGTGTTATTGGCGTGACTTTTGATAAATTATACTTTTTGGTTACTGCCTCCCAATTTTTCTTATTTTTTTCCTCACCAATATCTAAAAACCGCACATCAAAATTATCTTTTATCTTTGAATCATTTTCTAAAAATTGCATTTCCTTGTGACAATTTCCACAGCCTTCTCTCACAAATACAATTATTTCGGTCTTGTTCTTTTCTTGCGCATACACAAAAAAACCAGTATTACTAAATACTGTCATAAAAATAAATATCCCTACAATTATTTTTTTTATCATATAAGTAATTATAAACAATTCATAAAATCTGACAACACATCATCCTTTATTTATCTAGATTAGCAAATAATTTTATTTTATTATATACCACATCATAAACTTTTTGTCTTGGCACATCCATATATTTATATGGAGCAACTGAATCGTTTTTTGCAAGTGACTCCTCTAGACCATCTCGAAATGCTTTGCGGATTTCCGTGTTTACATGCACAATATTAATACCTGCCTCAATACCAGCGCGCAAATCTTCGTCAGTTATGCCACTTCCACCATGCAAAACTAAATAACAGTCAACCACATTGGCAATATCCTCAACTAATTTTGCATCAATGTGTGGGTTTCCGCTTTTTACTACACCGTGAATATTTCCAACAGATGGTGCAAATATATCTATGCCTGTTTCTTCTACAAATTTCTGCGCTATTTCTGGAGTTGTCTTATCATCTCCTGCACCATCTGGCACTTCATCAAGAATTGCACTAGATGAGCCAATATAACCAAGTTCTGCCTCAACTAATACGGTTCTATCCTCCTCTTGAGCAACTCTTTCTGCATATTCAACACATTCTTTTGTAATTTTGACATTTGCATCAAACTCCAATTTTGAACCATCTATCATCACACTATCATAACCTGCATTAATGCACTTTATCACACCCTCCACATCATGAGTGTGATCAGCATTCATAAAAATTGGATAATCAAATTCATTTCGAATACTCTGCACAAGCGAAGCTGCCTGCCTAATTCCTACAAAATTACGCTCGCCCTCTGATACACCTATAATGACAGGCTGTTTTAAATCTCTTGCGGCTTCAAATATCGCCCACAATGCTTCTAAATTGGAAATATTAAAATGACCAATTGCAATTTTATCTTTTTTTGCTTCCTCTAAATATTCATGTAAATTATGCATTCTTTTTTTTATTATTTTTTAATTTTTGTTGTTTTTTAATATATCTATCAAATTTCCATTGTCTTACAAATTTATACCAAGCATACAATAACACCGTTGCGATTATGATAAATCCTACAAAAAGCATCCACAAATTTGTATCAATCGAAAATCTCAACCTATAATTAATTATAATTAGTATTAAATATTGTACAAGTAACATTATTACTCCAATATACCAAGCATAAATCTTGTATCTACGTTGTGGTTGATAATGTGCAAATACTTGAAAAATAAACATCGACAAGACTGTCATCCCTGTCATAATAATTGCGTATGAGTTCATCTTTGTAAACATTTCTATATCAGAATTAAACGCAACTATTGGAAACCATCCCCACACTTTCTCCACATGCCATTGTTGTGCGAGAATAAAGGCAAATAAAAATGTATAAAATAAACGAAAAATAAGTAAATATAATGCAACAAAAACAACATGATTAAAAAAAGCATCCCACGAAAAAAATAATGGACATGTTCCTGCTGCATAATCTTCAACATAATGTTCTTTTTGTTTTATTTTTTTTGTCATATTATAGGCACCTTATGTACTGTGTATTATACATCACAATCAATCAAAAAACCACACAGTTTATGAAAAACTGTGTGGTGTGAATTATGACATATACATGCTACTGTGGTGCATACCATGCAATGCCATGCTTTTGAAATCCATGTCTCCTTACGAGACTATTTGCGTCTGCTTCACCGTTAGAATATATATAGACTTGCAATTGTGGTTGCCACAATTGTCTAACTGGTTTTCTACCAGGTCCTGGTCCTGGATATTCATAAAACGCAATCCATGGATTTTCTGTGCAATCCTGTTTTGCATAGCTCCATGAACGTGAATATTTATGAGTACCATATTTTGACCAACATGCATATATGGGGACTGTACCAGGTCTTTGTTTTGTAAATGCTTTAAAAGATGTTCCATGATACTGCCAATCAGGCCATTTCCTTGGAAGATTTACTATGTCATCTGCATTTACACTGTAGAGATGTGAATGATGTCTCCAATTGTAAAAACGCATTGTAGAAACAATCTTTCCAATCTGCGGAAGAGCTGGAATTACGCTTAAACTCGTTGGTGCCCAAAAAAGTGGATGTTGATTTACAAATGTAAAATCAAATGTATCACGTAAGTGATTTGCATCCTGTTGTCCATTTGACAGTATATAGTTGTAACTACTACTGTAATTCTTCTGCTTTTTCATCAAATGCACTGGTTTTGTGTTTGGCTTTTGTGTCGGATATACATAAAACACAACCCATGGCGTTTCTGTACATTCCGCTGCTGCTGCAAAATCTGACAAATGTTGCCATGCATTTGGTCCTGCCAACATCGCATAATCATGTGTTTCATTCTTTGTCCAACATGTATACAATGGAACAGTTCCATAATAATGCATTTTAAATGCAATAAATGAAGGATCGTGGTAAATCCAATTTGGGTATTTCTTTGGTAAATTCCATCGATCATTTATGTTTACCGTAAAAAAATGTGATCCATAAACATTGTTGTAAAATCGCAATGTCTCTGATGCAATACTATTGTACTGTGGGTCACGTGGTTTATGCACTAACACAGTAACTTTTGCATGTTCTCGATTATTCGTCTCAGAAGAAATATCCTTATCACCTCTATTTTCTACATCTAAAAAAATGTAAAAAGTGGCTTTTCCATTTATCACATCAAATGTTTCATGGTGTGAGCCTTTTGATACAGTGATGGTTTTACCATCATGTGAGACATGGACTGTTGTTCTGCCCATGTGTTTTGTAATAGTGCTCCCTGCTGGTATATCAACTGTATCTTCTGCTAGTTTTGTGTCATTAGAGTCGAACTTGTTGTTGTGATGATCAACTCTGTAATCAATGTCTGTGTCATAGGAATCGTAATTGCTTTTGTTTTTTACGATTGCTTCAGCATCAATCTTGAAGTATTCATCAATTGTTGCTGTTTTTATGACACTGCTTTGATAGTCTGTCTCTCCATAAATCTTTGCTTTACATGAAATGATGGAGATGTCGTCTTCAGAGGAACTGGAGTCATCATCTGAACCTCCACCACCTGAATTACCTCCTGAACTGCTACCGCATAAACTGCCTTGAATTACTGTTCCATAATCAGCAAAGCTTACAGAACTATATATCAGTCCTACTGAAATAAATAGTACTAAAAATACTATTCCTTTGATTACTACATTTTCTTTTTTCATTTTTAATCACCCTCCCTTATGTTAGTAGCAAAGTTCTTGAAAATCAGAAATACTTCCAAAAAAGATTGTATGCCAATCATCTCCGTTATATTTCCAAAAATCAATATCTTTTAGTTCATCGTAAACCAATTGACAAGTTCCTGCATTGCTATACTCAGCTGAACAGGTTTCGTTGTATGACCAAATTGAAGCTTTGTCACATGGGACATCTGCTGGTGCCCAAGCAATTGAAACTGTTTGACCATAAACATTTTGTTCAGAAATAAGACGATAGTCTAATTTAGGATAGTGGGTGTTTAGGAAGTTTATGGGGTTAACGAAATTATAATAAGCACCATTTAACTCATACCCTGCCCACCGATGAGAATCATCGAGAGCAGGAAATCTAATACCAAAATGCAAATGATCCATACGAGAACCACAAGCTGTATAATTTCGTATTTCTCCAATTTTTTCACCGGCCCTCACTTTTAAACCGACATGCACATTTTTTAAATGAGCATACAAAGCAATAAATTTATCACCATTTGAAGAGGTGTGTTGAATAATCACACCAGCTCCAGGAATACTATCTGCATGACTAGGGGTACAATTTTTTAAACCACCATAACCACCAACATCATTTTTTGTACGTAATACAACACCGTCGGCTATAGCATAAACATTATCTCCCTCGTTAGCATCAATATCCTGGGCCAAATGTTTTCTATTGTGATAGTTCGGATTAGGCTGATTGTAGCCCAAATAATTACCAATGCTATTTGTTCCCGTAGGCCAACACCATCCATTTGGCATTACGTCTCCTGGACAAGTTCCAGCAAAAACACTGTTACCATAAAAACACACTGCCAATACAACTAACCACATTTTTCCTTTCATTTTTTACCTCTCTTAATTTAGTTTCGATTTAATTGTAAATGTACAAAATAACTACTCTATTATAGTTATTTTACAAACCAGTAAAATATATTTTACTGGTAAAAAAATAACCATCAATACTACAATGCTTTAATATTTTTAATTACTTTTTTGAACAATGTATTCATATTTTCTTTATCACACCTAGAAATATCGTCATATGCATCAATGAGTATGCAATGGTTATTTGTTTCTACCTTGTACGTTATGAAACAAACAGGATCTGATTCTGAACCTTTATGAAAATATACAATACCTTGCTCATCACAATTATCCTCACTTGTAATATCTCTCACACTAAATGCATTTATATTATTATAATTTACTTTATTTTCAGTAGAAAATAAGATTAATTTATAAGAACATTTTTCTGGTGTTTTTTTGCAATCAATTGGAGTCGGCGCATTAAATTTGGTAGGAGATTTATAATTTTCAACATTCCAGCTCTCAGGATATCTTATTTCAAACCCCAACTCTTCATTTCGATAAGTCTGCCAATTTGATGTATCAACTTCATCTAAAGTCAGCTCATTATTGGCTTGATTTTGATTATTTTGTTCTTGAGTGTTTTCTTGTTTCTGGGTCTGTTTTTGCTCTTGAGTTTGTTTAGTAACTTCTTGTTTCTCTTCTTTCCTGGTGTCTTGCTTACTATTTTTTCGATACCAC
>JALWAF010000146.1 GCA_027016355.1 Candidatus Moraniibacteriota bacterium
AAATTGTAGCTGTAAGATCTATATCTTTCATGATTAGTGCTACATGTTTTTATCTTATTTGTGTTATTCTTTCTTAATTTTGATCCACATTCTTTGCAAAAACAAGGCAATTTTTTTCACTATGTTCTGCCATATCTACCTCCTGACTGTTAAAGTTTTTAAATAACCAAAATAAACAAAGGTTGATATATCAACCTTTGTTTATAATTACATTTTCATCTTTTCTTGTCAAACACTAAGTCCATTTTTTTATTTCCAATCCTGCACGAGCTGCTTCCCTTTGAGCATCTTGCTTACTTCTGCCAGAGCCCTCTGCAATCTTTTTTTCATTTAAGTAAACCCCCACCACAAATGTTCGATCGTGATCTGGTCCGGATTCTGATATTAATTTATAATGTGGAGTTGTATTTTCAAATTCTTGAGCTTTTTCTTGAAAATAACTTTTTGCATCAAGATAAAGCTTTTTTTCTAAAACTTCATCCATATGTATAAGGATAGTCCTTGTTATAAATTCTTTTGCATTATCATAACCTCCATCTAAATATAAAGCGCCTATAATAGCTTCCATTGCATTTGCTAACAAATAATTTCTTGCTTTACCTGTATCTTTTGATTCTCCTTTACTCATCATTAGAAATTCTTCAATTTTAATTTCACGAGCAACACGAGCCAACATTTCACCATTTACGAGTGCAGCTCTCCATGCAGTCATGTCTCCTTCTGGATTATCAAATTTGTTAAAAAGATACTCTGTAACAACCAACTCCAAAACAGCATCACCCAAAAACTCCATTCGTTCATTATGTGGATATGGATGATTCTTATTTTCATTTAAATAAGAACGATGGGTCATTGCTTCAATAAAAAAATCGTGATTTTTCACAGAAATACCACACGCTTTTGAAAAGTGTTCTATATTCATAATATTGTACCTGAAAGGATAGCCAATGTGCTCAAATCATAAGAATTAAAAAAATTCTAACGACATAGACACGTTGATTATTCTTTTTTAATTAATTATTTTTTGGTTTTAGCCTTAGCTTTTTTAGTCGTAGCTTTCACTTCAGAACGACGTTCTTTTGCTTTTTGAGAATCATCATCTTTCATAGGCTCACCCATTTCTCTGTAAATTGTACCTAACACTCCATTGACAAAACGGGCACTACTCTCACCGCCATATGTTTTTGCTAACTCAATTGCTTCATTAATTGCAACTTTTGGAGGTGTTTCATCATAATTACCAAAAAGAAGTTCATACGTACCCAATCGGAGTATGTTTCTATCAACAATAGCAATTTGATCAAGTGGCCACTCTGGTGCACATTTAGATATCAATGGATCAACATCATTTAATTTATCAATTGTTCCAGATACGAGCGCGCTCACAAAGGCAAAATTATCAGCTCCAGGAGCAAATTCTGCACAATTATGTGTTATGATAGATTCAAGTTGATCATTTTCTTGTCCACGAAAATCCCACTCAAAGAGACTTTGCATTGCTATTGAACGTTGAAGATGTCGATTAGCCATAATTTTTAAAAAGATTTTATTTTATAAATTTCAAAAAGTGTTAAAAAGTATATAAATATATTACTAACCCACTTTTGTAACAACTTTTTTGTACTGTACACCACGATAAACCCCACAAGCATCACATACTCGATGAGCTAATTTTTGTTCACCACAAGCACTACATTTTTGTGTAGTTTGTGTTTTAATTTTACCAATATTATGTGAACGACGACGATCACGTCTTGATGAATTCTGTCTTTGCTTTGGTACTGCCATAATTATTTTATAATAAGATAAATACTCAAACATACAAGGAAGTCAGCATAGTTAACATGCATATTCCCAGTAAGTTTAAGTGTATCATGGTTTTTTTGTTTTTGCAAGCCTGCGTTATACCTCATAAAGAATGTTACCGAAGCTCTAGTGCATATCTCATAAATAGTGTTACCATAGCTAGTTAATTTTTAAGTCATATTTTAGCTATGAAAACACAAGTAAATCCATTT
>JALWAF010000147.1:0-3096 GCA_027016355.1 Candidatus Moraniibacteriota bacterium
AAATGATTATTTTACCTCTTTTACAAATAGTTCAAATGTTTTTGGGTTTTCCATTGCTAGCTCTGACAATACTTTTCTGTCCAATTCAATATTTTTCTTTTTCATCTTGTTGATGAATGTTGAATATTTTTCGTCATGAAGTCTTAGTGCATTATTGAGTCGCAAAACCCAAAGATTTCGCATTGTGCGTTTTTTGGTGCGGCGATCACGGTATTTATATTTACCTGCTTTCAGTACAGCTTCTTTTGCTGCACGATAGTGTGATTTTCGTCGCCATTTAAATCCTTTTGTTAGTTTGAGGAGGTTTTTTCTGCGTTTGTTTGCAGCAACTCCGCGTTTTACTCTTGCCATATTTTTTCCTGGTAGAGACGCGATTAATCGCGTCTATACTGTATGTTAATAATTTAAACTAATGCTTTTGCGATATTTTTTTCATCTGTTTTAAAAAGTTTTTTATCACGTCTTTTATTTCTAGTCTTTTTTCCAGGCTCCTTACCATTGAAGTGGTTTTGTCCTGTTGAGCGTCGTTTGATTTTTCCATTTTTAGAAATTTTGATTTTTTTCATCAACGCTCGGTTACTTTTTCTCTTTGGCATAATGTTTTATCTAAATAAATATACAATTACATCAAAAATTGTGTAATTGGTTAAATTCAATAACTGTTGGTAAATTCTATATGATTTAGCTTAATTTGTCAAATATTATTATGGTGCAAATTTAAAAAATTAAACAGTCCCTATTCAGGTGCAATAATTGTATTAAATCCACCTGGAAATTTTTTTACTTCTTCTTCTGTCCGAAAGGGAATTTCTAGTGTATTTAAAAATTCTATTATATTTTCTCTAGCTAATCCTTGATGTGCTTTTTCACGTCCACGTAGTACAATTTCTACTTTTACTTTATTACCTTTCGAAAGAAATTTTTCTGCTTGACGTTTTTTGAAATCTAAATCATGGGTATCTGTGCGCAAGCCAATACGAACTCCTTTTGTGCTAACTGTTTTTTGTGCGGCTTGACTTTGACGATGTTGCTTTTGCTGCATATACTGAAATTTTCCATAGTCGAGAATTTTACATACAGGAGGTTGTGCTTTGGGAGATACTTCTACCAAATCCAATCCAACACTTTCAGCTAATGCACGAGCTTCTGTTAATGATGTTTCCCCAACATATTCGTTATTGTGATCAATTAAAATGACGGGATCAGCAAAAATACGTTCGTTTGCACGCATCTGGGGGGCTTTTGAAGTTTTCTTTGGTTTTCGTCTAAATCGTCTACGCATTTGAATTAATTTACAATTTAAAAATTTGCAATTTTCAAACAATTTTCAAATTTTTAATGATTGAATTAAACCATTAAACATTGTTAGAAAATTGTAAATTAAAAATTGAAAATTAAGTTATGTGGAGATGGTGGGAATTGCACCCACGTCCAAATTTGTAAATCTGATAATAATCTTCACACGCTTAGATCTATTTTGCAAGCCTGTGCAAACAGGCAGGTTTGATTGATAGTAGCAAAATAGTCAAAAGATCTATCAATCTATCTTTGAAGTTTAACTAGATATTGTCAAAGATACCAATAAAAAGCGAGTCTCAAAAATATGACACCACAGTGAACTTATGAGACACTCAGTTCATGTGATGGCTCAGGCGTTTATTACGCGAGAGACGGTGCAAAAGATGGTGCAAATGCGTTAGCAAATGCTACTTTTGCCTTATTGATGAAGTTTGCACTTATCAAAATTGCATATTAGATTTACGAGAATAAATATACATGCTCGGCGTGCATATTAGCAGATAACAAACTGTCGAAATCTGATCATCCCCTTATTTAATTTTCAATTTTTAAATTACAATTTCAAAACCTGCTTTACGTACATCAAAAATATAAAACAAATTTAATTTCGCAATGCGCGAGCAATATTTCTGTCAGTTTCACGTTTTTTGATTGTATTTCGTTTATCATGTTTGGCTTTTCCGCGTGCAAGTGCAAATTCCAATTTGATAAGGTTTCTCTTAGTATAAACACGAATAGGTATCATTGTCAAGCCGGCCTGTGCCTTTTTTCCGATAAGTGAGCGAATTTCACTTTTTTTTACAAGTAATTTGCGAGAACGATTTGGGTCATAATCGGTGATATTACCGGCGTGTGTATAAAGCGGTATTAGTGCATTAGTTAGATATAGCTCGTTATTGTGCAGTGTAACAAATGCACCTTTGAGAGATATGTGTCCAGTTTTGATTGATTTTACTTCATGTCCAAACAATACTAAACCAGCTTCATATTTTTCTAGAAGTTCGTAATCAAATTTTGCTCGTTTGTTTATTACAGTTTTCATATATACCATTAAAGCACATAAATTTTTAAATATCAAAAGTTTAATGTATAATATATACATTAAATTATGATAAAGTTATTAGCTTATTTAGCAAAGTACATATTATTTTATTATAATGGTATTATTTGTTTTATAGATATTTTAAAAGTATGGAAGAAATATTAACACATCATGAATTAGAAGAAGCATGTGCAGAATGTAGTAATTTTGCAGAAGATATAGATACTGATGTTATTGAACGACAAGAATTTGAACATAGTGTTACTAGTGCAATAGAGATATATGAACAAAGGAAGACTCTTGTTGATAATGTTCTAAAGCATATTGGTACAGAACATTATATGCAAATTGTTAATCTTTTGGAACAAAAATGTTTTGGACATTTAAATGCAGAAGATGCTGCACATCATATAATGCACAGAGTATTAAATGGCACAATAATTAGCCCAAAAGAATCTACAGATGATAAATTCATATATGATAAACATGATAAAACCTTATATGTAATACTTTCTTATTTGGAAGATGTGGATGATGTTGAAACAGCAATACAGATTATCAATGGAATAAGTGTGGATTATTAAAATTTAATATTTTAGATGTCGTATAGAAAATAGTATGAAAAAAACATTACAGTTGTCAGTGAAAGAAAAACAAGTGACTATCGTAGTACTTGATGGAGAAAAAATTTTTGACAAAGAAGAATGGGTCGATGAAAATAATTTATTAGAAAAGTTTTTTCCGATAATGGATGA
>JALWAF010000147.1:3106-6796 GCA_027016355.1 Candidatus Moraniibacteriota bacterium
GGAGAAATAATATAAATATTAATAATATAGACAATTTTGAATTAGTGACAAATATTCCTGCAGGATATACAACAGCTAGAATTGCGAGAACGATTATCAAAACGCTAAATTTTGCACATGTATCATAATATGATATTATTAGTGTAGAACTGATTATTAGGATTAGTTTTTTTATAAAGAAATTAATTAAACAGTAATATATAAACAAATGACTGAAGAAAAAAATGAGTCAGAAGAAAAAGAATCCAAAGAAGCTAAGGATTCAGAAGATATAAAGAAAAAAGATTCTGAAAAAGCAAAAGATGCAGAAAATACAAAAGAAGAAGATGCAGAAACAACAACTGCAGACGTATGTTGTGACAGTAGTTCTTCTGGGGGTAATAATATTTTTTTGTGGTTGATTATTATAGTTGCTATTATTGGAGCTGTAATATTTTTCCAACAGAAAAAGAATAGTACAGATGATGGCTCAAGACCAGTAAGTGAAAAGGTAAGCAAAGAAGTGTCTGCGGATGCACTGAAATTAATCAAAGAACAATTGGTAGCCCCTGGAACAAAAGTTGAAATTAAGGAGGTTACAGAAGAAAGCGGTTTATATAAAATTAAACTTGTTGTAGCAGATCAAGAAATTACATCATATCTAACAAAAGATAAGATGAAATTCATCCCCCAATTAATTGACATAAAAGAATTAGAAGATACTAAAAAAGATGATGATACTAAAAAACAGGTTACGCCAGTAACAGAGGTTCAAACAAAATCAGATAAGCCAAAAGTTGAATTGTTTGTGATGAGTTATTGCCCATATGGAACACAAATGGAAAGAGGTTATCTTCCAGTTTTGAAAGCATTGGGTAATACAGTTGATGCAAAGCTGAAGTTTGTAGATTATGCAATGCATGGTGAAAAAGAAGTTAAAGAAAATTTGCGACAATATTGTATACAAAAAAATGAGCCAACAAAGTTAAGTAATTATTTAAATTGTTTTTTAGCTACAACAGAAGGAAGTGAAGCAGAAGCACAAAAATGTCTTGCACAAGCACAAGTTAACCAAACATTGCTTGCGCAATGTATTGCAGCAACAGATGCTAAATACAAAGTAACTGAATTAGCAAAAGATAAATCTTCTTATGTGAGTGGTCAATTTCCACAATTTAATATAAATAAAGAAGATAATGAAAAATATGGAGTACAAGGTTCTCCAACACTTGTAATTAATGGGGAAGTTGTACAATCAGGACGTGATAGTGAAAGTATTCTCAAAGCGATTTGTTCAGCATTTAATGAACAGCCAGAAGCATGTAAAAAAGAACTCTCTAATACAACACCTGCTCCTGGATTTGGAAATGGTGCAAAAACTGCAACAGGTGCAAGTGATGGAGCTGCATGTGGTGCATAAATGATATGAATAACATATTTCAAAAACTCTCTAAAATTTAGAGAGTTTTTGATTTTTATAAAATGTGATATACTGTGAGAGTACTCTTATAAACAAAAAATATGAAAAATAAATTTTTAATTTTAATAAGTTTAACAGTAGTATTATTTTCTTTGAGTAATACAAAAAAAGCTGAAGCTTTTGGTGTTGCTAGTGTATGTGGTAATCTTATTTGTGAAGCTGGTGAGGATTCTTCAAATTGTTTGTTTGATTGTAATCCTTGTGGTGATGGAACTTGTGATGCTAATATTGGAGAAAATCCAAGTACTTGTAGTGCTGATTGTAGTGGTCCAGTTTGTGGTAATGGCAGTTGTGAAGATCCAGAAAATTATGACACTTGTCCAGTGGATTGTACAACTCTACCGGCCCCTCAACCAGACCCAGGAACACCATCACCTTCTTGTGAGGATGTGGTCATTCATGTCGGAGAAAAAACTACATGTAGCATAAAAGTTGAAAATGTAGAAACTTTTCCTTTGACTGAAGTAACTGCACAAGTAACTATTCCAGATAAGGTAACCAAAGTAGACAATACTGATTCTTGGACTTGTATGTCTACAAGCGAAGGTGTTAAATGTCAAAAAACATATAATCCATATTTAGTAATGGGAGAAATTGAATATTTAGAATTAACATTAACAACGGATACAGAGGGTAAATATTCTCTGGCAGCTGTTATTACTGGAAACGGAACACAATATCATACAGTTACTTATAATACATCAGAATCAATAACAGTTACAGATTCAACACCAATAACGGCTACTGCTAGGGATGATAACGCTGATGATTTTGGGGCTAGTTTTAATTGTTCAGAGACAATTACAATTAATGTAGCAAATAATGATACATTGTGCAGTTCTGGACAGACAACTTTTCAATTTTATAACATAAACAATGGTGTTACTGTAAATAGTACTAATACTAATACAGGAGAAATCAATCTTGATCTCACAACAGGACATTTATTTGATTATGACATTTTGTGTAATGGAGTGGTGATTGATTCTGCTAATGCAAGATGTATTTCGGCTTAAAAAATAAAATAAAAAATATGAATAAAATATACTTTATAATTATAACTCTTTTTGTAACATTATTCTGTGTAAATAGTGTACAAGCTAGTGTTACAGTAGATTTTGGTAGTTTTAGTGGTGTAGATTATAACAACGGCAATCCAAATCCAACAAACGTTACTGCTACTTTTGATATTACTAATGACGAAAGCACGCCCCTAACTGTTTCTACCTTAACCATTGATTCTGTTTCTATGGGATTTTATTCAATAAGTGCAGGTGATTGGTCTTGTGGTTATGTGGAGACACATTCAGCCCCAAATTTTGAAAGAGCAACTACTTGCATGCCTAATAATGTTTTGGTGGTGCCTCCAAATGATACTACCAGTGTCAGTCTAGTATTCTTTTTTGAAGATACTTCTAGTGCAGGCATTACACATCCTAATGCAGTGGGGTTAACGAGTGTTGTTTTAAATGGAAATACTGCTAATCCTGTAAATGCAGATTTGGGAGGATTTGATTGGAATATCGATGCTGTAGATGATTCTACATCAACACCTGAAGTGAATAAAAAAGAAAATGGCATAGTAAGAGGCTACGTCTATTTTGATGACAATGACAATGATAAAAGAGATAAAAATGAACAAGGTGTAGAAGGAATAAGAATAAAATTACATTATGCAGGACCCAATGATAAGTTTGATACAAATGACGACAAAAGATATACAGACAAAACAAATGAACAAGGAAAGTATCGTTTCAATGATTTACCATCAGGAAGATATAGATTAAAGATTGAAGATGGACAGATGATAGAATTCTATCTAACATCGGAAAAAGATGCTTTAAATGGTAAATCCAACTTTTCATTAGATGAAGGAGAAACAAAAGAAAGAGATTTCGGATATGATAGAGATAGAGATTCAAATGGAAATCCAAAAAACAATAATCTAAGCTACCTACAATCAGGCTTCACTTTATCAATAAATAACATAATTAATTATTTTGTGGCTTTGATAAAATAAATAGAGCTTAAAATATAAAAATACAACATGATTTTATATCATGTTGTATTTTTGTGATGATGTAGTAAAATGTGAACATGACATATAATATGGATGGCATTGTGAAGGGAGCGCAAAAAAAGAAGTGCAAACCTGTACAAGCACAAAAAAAAGTTTCAAACACAAATAAAAAGGAAATACTAAAAATTACACATATTTTTTGGAAGAAAAA
>JALWAF010000148.1 GCA_027016355.1 Candidatus Moraniibacteriota bacterium
CTTATCCACCTAAATAGCGTCTGAACCTAAATATACAATATTCAATGATAAACACTCAATGCTCAATGATAGTTGAGAGCAGTCCTAACAAAAATAAAGCATGGGTATAAATAATTTACTATACTCAAGTTGACCGCAAAAAGTAGTATGAAAAACAGCCAAAAAGGAATAAATTTCTAAAAGGGAATAACAATTTGGTAAAAAAATGTTCAAACTCCAAAGAATACCTTTTCAGATTGAATTATTACTGAGTGAATTGCAAATATTTTTTAATGATCATCAATGGTTACACTTTCGAAGTTTACTGATATCGTTATTGATAACACCCTACAAAGCTACGATATTGGGCATGGACAAAATATTAGCCTTCGGAAGTCATCGCAGTAAACATAATGAGTTTTTCATAAACTCAAGCCAGTTATTATCAAAAGTTCTAAAATATTACTCAATGCTTATACTGACAAAGCTAAAAAAGAAAAACGAACCGGTATACTTTATAATAGATGATACATCAAACAAAAAGCGAGGCAAACACATACAAGCAGCATTTAAGTTTTTGGAACATACAACAAAGCAATATATATGGGGACATCAATTAGTTTGTGCTGTTATAGAATATAGAAATATCGTAATACCGTATTCAATAGATGTATATACTACAAAAGAACAATCAAAAGTTTTGAAAATTCCATTTAAGAAGAAAACGGATATAGCTCTATCAATGATAAAGGAGTTTGAAGCAGACAGTGATCAAGAAGTAATAGTATTAGCAGATAGTTATTATGCCAGTAGTCCAATAATAAAATATTGTCGTAACAAAAAAGGATACAGTTTTATATCAGTATTAAAATCCAATAGAGTATTCGAGATAAAAGAAGATAAAACAAATGTAGAACAATATTCTAAAGAACTTTTCAGAAACAAAAAACGAAAAACAATAATACGGATAAAGAACAAAAAATATTATACTGTTACTCGAAAAGTATCATTAAAAACCGGAGGGGTAGTAAAGATAGTCTTTTCAAAACAGCAGTCGCATAGGACTGCGCTAGCTGTTTTTACGACTAACACTGCCCTTCCAACTAATAGAATATTAGAATCATATAGTAGCCGATGGTCAATTGAAGTATTCTTTAAGATGAGCAAACAGCATTTGGGATTAAGAGCATATCAGAACCGTAATATAGATGCGATAAAATCCCACATAAGATTATCACTATGTGCACATAATCTCCTGACCCATGTATTCATAAATGATATACGTGAAAAAGGACATAATTTAACTCAAAAAAGAATTACTCATTTTAATGTACTAAATATGATTGATCGTGTAAGACATATTGTTTTTACTGATACTATTAACTTTATATCTAATAATGCAAAGAACATTGAGACTAATGAACTAAAAAAGTATTTATTAGCTGCTTAATTGAGCGGTCAACTTGAGTAAAGTAATAAACTCCTTAATAATGGATTTGGAACTTTTTCCTACGCTTAACCTACTGTCTCTATCACATTTCCAAGTAACAGGAAATTCAAGTATTTTATAATTTCTTTTTATCGCCAACAATATCAATTCAATCTCAAATAAAAATCCTGTTAGCTTTAATTCACCAAAAAGTTCTCTGGCAATATCACCTTTATATATTTTGAAGCCGCATTGTGTATCCGTTAACTCTTTAGGAATTTTCAAAAACAGTTTTATAAAAATCAAAAATAATCCGGAGATCAACTTACGATCTAAATCTTGCTCTTTTAAAATCTTGGCACCAATGGTTTTTCTTGAGCCGTTAGCAATATCACATTTATCTTCTTCAATTAGTTTTATTCCAACCAAAGCATTTTCAAACGGAACCGTCAAACCGGCATCAGCATACATTACAATTTTACCTAAAGAACTTAATACACCTTTACAAACAGCCCCGCCTTTACCAATATTATTTTCTAGTTTTATTATTTTTAGAATGCTTTGTATTTTTTCTTTAAGTAAGTTTGCAGCCTCAAAA
>JALWAF010000149.1 GCA_027016355.1 Candidatus Moraniibacteriota bacterium
TAAAAATAAAACAAGAGTTATTAACAAAACTCTTTCAAAAATTCCTAACAAACAACTCAATAAAAATAATACCAAACAAAACACCATTTAACTATAGGAATAGAATTGATTTAGTATTTTTCCAAAAGCCTGGAAACACTGCTGGATTATTTTCAAATGATTTGTACATATCATTTATTTCCTTTTCACTTAAATCATCCAAAAAAGAACTAAAGAGTTTTTTTTTTTTTTTTCCAACCTCACTCTGAACGATGAAATCTTTTAGTTTTTGTAATGTATCCATTATTTTTTATTATTTTACATTTTAATTAATCTAATCTATTATAAATTATAATGAATAGACCTCTTAATGTAAAGCAATTATCTGTATACAAAGGCAAAAAGGCAATTTGTAGCAAAAAATTTATGGAAAACATAGATAAAAAGTTTTATTTAATTTTACACAATATTAGAAGTGCTTATAATGTGGGCGCAGTTTTTCGCACTGCTGATGGAGCTGGTGTGGACAAAATATATTTAACAGGATACACACCAACTCCGCCAGACGGTACGGAGATTTATACTACTAAGCCTGAGCGCAAAATTATCAAAACATCACTTGGAGCAGTTGATTATGTAAGATGGGACAGGTACGAAAAAGTTGAGGATTTGGTCACTAAATTAAAAAAGAAAGACGTTGAAATAGTAGCACTAGAGCAGGGAGAAAAAAGTGTTGACTATAAAAAATTTGAAACGGATAAGAGCATTGCTTTGGTACTGGGAAATGAGCCAGTAGGGATAGATGAGCAAACATTATCACTTTGTGATACAATGATAGATATACCAATGAGAGGGAAGAAACAGTCACTAAACGTTTCTGTGGCTGCTGGAATTGCGATGTATGAACTCATTGACAAAGTGAAGACTTTTGAAAAAAAATATTACTAAATATGTTAGTATTAATTATTTAATTTACTGCAAAATGGCTAATCCAAAATATACAAATATCAATCAAATAATGGGAGTTTGGATTGAGCGCACGCTATGGCTCTGGCTACCTTTCCATGCAATTATACGTCTAACAAAAGATGTAATCGCAAAACATACAAAAAAAGAAGAAAAATAAAAAAACCATGCAACACATATTATTTAGTATGTTACATGGCTGGTGATTTTATGGGAAAAGCAGTTTGTCAATAATGCTGTTCATGCTTTCGATTTGCAGTTCTTTACATTGGATTATTCTAGCTCTTACTATTTCTAGTAATGCTTCTTGTTGCCCTATGTCTAATAAGTTAATCCGATTACTTCCGACAAAATTATATTTTGCAGCTCTTGTGTCAAGCCTATCCTTGGTTTCTTGCACAATATCTTTATTCTTTATAACTTTTTCATATTTGTTCCAAGTCAATGACGTGAATATTAGAGTATTACTTATAGTTGCTGTTGTTGAGTTGTATTTACCATTACACTCAAAGTTTAGTTTTACGGATAACCGTACATTTCCGTCATCCACTTTTTCAACTTTTTTTGGAATTAGTTCTACGCACATACTACTAAATGCACTGAAATCTACCAGAAATCCTAAAAATAGTATAAAATTATCCATCGTGTGTTACCTCCATGTTTATTGAGTTGTTAAAAAAAACAATTGACTATATAATATAGCACATCAGTTGCTATATGTCAAGACTTCGCATCTAATCATAAAAAAATTGTCATGCCTGTGGAGGTAAGCATCTTAATGGACTGAGTCTTATTGCTTTACAGGATAAGATTCCCGCCTTCGCGGGAAAGACAAGAGCATGTCCTACGTAAAAAAGATTCCTGCCTATGCAGGAATGACAAGGGGGAAGCCTAAAAGGTTACCTGTGTAGCCTAGATAACTTTTTGCTAGTAGTATATTTCTAGGTAAAATTATAAAAAGTCATCATTATAAGTGATGACTTTTTACCGGACGACATGATTATTTT
>JALWAF010000150.1:0-2412 GCA_027016355.1 Candidatus Moraniibacteriota bacterium
AAAACACAAAAGTATAAACATTTCTTTACTAGTATTTTTAATTATATTATTTCCTCCAATTATTGATTGGCTTATATCTGTAAAATTTTTTGGAGGAATTCCATTTTTAGATTATTATTTATTCGATAACTTACAAGGACTTGGACATAGTTTTATAACCTTTTTTGGAGATAGCCCTAGAGATGGAGTCACATATGGAACACGCATTTTTGTTTTTTGCATCATTTTATCATTTACAACATTAACCTGGCTAACTACAAAAAATATTTTTCGCACACTACTTATGGCATTTAGCACTTACGTATTTGCATTTATTGCTGGCAGTTTCCCATCCTTGATATCCTATATCATATCACCACACCATTTTACAGTCAGCAGAGGCGAAATTGCTGGAATTACTACATCACCTACCAAAATTCTAGGCAATCAAATCACAAATCCTATAGACGCTCTCAATATCAAAATGTCTTTGGTATATTTACTAATATTAATATTTCTAATTTTACTAATAGCTTACAAAAATAATCGCACCACTTTCGTTTCACTATTAAAAAACATTCGACCAATTCAAACCCTATATCATTTAGGACTTTTATTCATCGGCTTTTATATTGCAATATTTTTTGATGATGCCATTGTATTTCCAACATTTTTTACAATTATTGCATTTGTGTTACTTTGTATTGCTGTTGTTTCTGCTTGGTATAGCACTGTGATTTTTAATGACTGTGTGGATCAAAAAATCGACAAGATAAGCAATCCTACTCGTCCATTAATTCAAAAAACAATTAACTTACAATCCTACAAAAAACTTGGCTATTTCTTCTTATTTTTATCACTGTTTATCACGGCCTTTATCTCAAAAACTGCAGTAGTACTTCTATTTGCTTATCATGCACTATCTTTTGTGTACAATACAAAACCACTCAGACTCAAAAGATTCCCTATTATTTCTTCATTTGTCGCTGCCATCGCTTCATTTTTTATTGTTCTAATTGGATTCATGACAATATCTCCAGATCATTCTATTACAAATTTTCCACCATACATTGCTATTTTGCTCATAATCTCTTACACATTATCACTTCCCATAAAAGATTTGCGTGATATAAAAGGTGACAAAGCTAACAGTGTCTTTACTATTCCAGTATTATTTGGTGAAAAAATATCTCGCACAATTATTGCTATTAATATCTTCTTTTCCTTTATGCTCAGCGTCTTCACTCTTGGCACTAAATCACTTCTACTGCCAGCATTATTTGCTGGTGCCCTGAGTTTTTGGACACTAGTCAGTCAAAAAAATAAACAATTCATCTTCAATTCAAAACAAGTGCTCTCAATCACCTTTCTCATTGTATCCATCTACGCAATCATCCTAGCGTCTTATCTCTTGCAATAACACTTGATTGTAGAAAATATATAGCTATATTTCTAACAGAAATAAAAACACGTAAAACATTAAATTGATGTTTTACGTGTATTGAATTGACTTTATATTACAACTCCTCGAACTTAAAAGTAACGATTTCAGTATTGCCAGAATAATCAATGAATTCTACATCTACATGAACTGCACCTTTTACAGTTTCAGTTACTTTTATCATTCCTAAACAACTCACTTCTTTACCCTGAAAACAATCACTCCGTTGATCACCACAAAAAGCAGTAACACACTTATTGCCGATGACATCACTAATCATTACTGCAATACGTGAACCCACAACTGTTAGAGAATCTTCATCAATATAAGGTAAAATTTGATGTTTTAAACCATCATGAAGATATATTCCATGGGTTTTTTTGCAAATTTCTTCATGAAATTTTCAATTCGTACCTGTTTTTCGGCATCTATTTTTTTGCATTATATCCTGCGCTTTTCTCACTATACGTATTCTTTCCTGCAATACATTTTTTGTTGGTTGATTTAAAATCATTTTAATTCCTTTTCCCCAACACTTAAAGCCACGTTTATATGAATTGCCCTGATAATATTTTTCATGATTATCATTACAAATATCATTTATTGTAAGTATACCTGCACCTATCAGAGGTGATAAAACAAAAACACCGTCTACTCTAGCAGCTATATTCAAAGCTACTTTTGGAGAATAAGATTCATGATCATGTTTAACTTCAGTAATTATAGTAAAAGGAACGCCAAGTTTTTTACACATAATTGCAATAACACCTCCATAGGCATTAGAGTTCTCTAAGCGTGTTAGGAGATGGCGATTATACATCATTCTGCTAATATTAGACTTGTAAGTTTCCCCCGCAACTTTAGGAGCATTTTCATCATATGCAGATATATATTCATCATAACTTTTTTGATCAAAAAACGATTCATACTGAAAAAGAAAGCCAGTAATAACTGCATCAACAACATTTTTCTTAATCATTTTCATAGCATAT
>JALWAF010000150.1:2422-6605 GCA_027016355.1 Candidatus Moraniibacteriota bacterium
TCTGTTGCTTTATCGGCAAACACAAACTCATGTTTACTAAACTGCTTTTGCTTGGATGCTTTTTTTGCGACTTCTAGATTTTTTGCGGCATCATCAATAATTAGAATTTTCATTTTTTGCTTCCTAGTAAATTGAATAAAAATTAAATACCCATAAATCTATTATTCTCTTCAATAAACTGATTGTGCTTAAAAAACATCTCTTTACTTTCCTTATCTTTTATCCACATCCTCCTCCCTTTGTATTTTTTTACTTTTTCTCATCAAACACCCTTTAAGAAATCCTTCCTTGCAATCACTTCTTATTGTATAAATGTATTCTACGGGACGAGCTTTTGGATTATTTGCAGAAACAAATTCATCATAGCGAGAATTACAAACCTTTATTTCTAAAAGATAAAGAGGCGATTTCACTTTACAAAACCGCCTTGTGACTGACTGATAGTTATTCAAGCTTTTGATAATCATCAGGTTTTGAAAAACAAAAACAACACAAAGATCTGTTATTTAATTTTCGATACCAGAGAACGCTAAATTTTTCATATTGAAAAATATAGTTGTATCTAGCAAATCCAAGAGCTATACTCTCGTAGCCATCAGGATCCAATATTCGATCCCCATGTCGGATTTTCTCAAACCCATTTTGCCGGAATACCCTTGGCGAAATATCCAGCCAAATCGTACGGTTATTGTCGACATATTTTTTCATCTGCTTTTCGCTTCCTCGGCGAAGTCTCCCATACATTTTTTTCTCCTTTTTTTGTTAATGAACAGATACATTCAATAAACTAATTTTTATTGAACACATAAAAATATAACGAAACGCTTATTTTGTCTACTACTTTTTACAAAAAATAATTAGACACCGCTTATTTATTGACATATTTTGATATTTTGTATATATTGTATATACAAAAGTAATAAAATATTTTATAACATTATGGATCAAACATTAAAAAATGTTCTATTGAATATTGGACTAACGGAACAAGAAATTGAAATATATACTATTGCTTTGGAACATGGAGAAATGAGCATTGGTAAATTTGCTACAAAAACAAATATAAGTCGTCCAAATTTATATAAAATTATGGAAAGACTTGAAAGCAAAAATATCGGCAGTTTTTCTCATAAAAATAAATACAAAAGAAGATTTTCAGTAAAATCACCAAGTGTAATTGCTGAATTATTACATAAACAAGTTGCAAAAAACACATCTCTAGAAAAAGATTTCAAAAAAATGATGCCTGAATTAATGATGCTTTTTAAACAAGGATCTTCTCCAACACGTATCAGAACCTTATTTGGACGTAAGGAATTTTTAGAAACATTTGATATCATTCTTAATGAAGGTGTAAAAGAAATTTATTTTTGCGGTTCATTTCAAGATTTCGTTAAATTTACTTCATGGGAGAAACAACAAGAATTTGCTATTAAAAGAAAGAAGAAAAAAATAAAGGCATTTGGCTTAATTTTTGCAGATAAAGACGCAAAACAAATTAAAGATAGTGAGAAACAACAATTACGAGAAGTGTGTTATTTAGATAAAAAATATTTATTTGCAACCTCATTTCAAGTATTTGGTAATAAAGTTATTATTTGGCAACCAAAAACACCAATGGCTATCTTAATTGAGGATGAAAATATTGCAAAAATGATGTTACAAATTTTTAAAAATCTATGGGATACTCAATTGCAATAAAGACTTTAGAATATTACATCATCTCTTTGTACAAGTGTATGCATTATATTTTTCCAATCATTAACGGATAATTCTTGTGCTCTTACGCTACTGGCAAATCCTTGTGCAACAAGGATTTTTTCTATTTCTTTTTTGTCTCTTTGCAATCCATTTGCCAAATTATTTGCAAGTGTTTTCCTTTTGGCACTAAAACCAATCTTAACAATCCTGAAAAAATCTTTTATTTCCTCTACTTTTAACTTTTGACTTTTAACTTTCAACTTAATAATTGCGCTATCCACCTGTGGTACAGGCTCAAAATCTTCTTTTGGTACAGTAAATAAATATTCAACATCTGCATAATACTGAGCTGACACTGCCAAAATACTCATATCACCTGGGAAAGCCGTAAGCCGCTCGGCTACTTCTTTTTGAACCATGAGAATTATCTCACTAGGCTTTTGTGAAAGTTCAAGAAATAATCTGATAATAGGTGCGGTGATATAGTATGGTATATTGGCTACTACTTTATACTTCCCATCCGGAACTTCAGTAGAAATTAACTCCTCAACATTCATATGTAAAATATCTCCTTTGATGATATTCACATTATCACTATTAGCAAATTTTTCCTCCAAAATAGGAATGAGCCTATCATCCAATTCAATAGCAATAACACTCTTAGCACTATGTGCTAAAGCTTCAGTAAGCACTCCATTACCAGGTCCCACTTCCAAAACAACCTGACCCTCAACTTGAGACTCTTCAATAATACGATTTATCACATCATCATTTTTCAAAAAATTTTGCCCCAGTGATTTCTTATGTTTAAATTTTTTACTCATTGTCATTCTCGCGTAGGCGGGAATCTTTCAAAAAAATTCAAACCTACTTTAATATTACTAAATCTATTTCAAATATACTCTCAGTGTAACAAAAATACCAAGTAGTGGACAGGCATGTTTATCCGCCAAAGCCTCAGCGACGGTGGGCCTGTCCACTACACAAAAACAACATGATAATTGTGTTATTTTCAACTTGATTCTACAACTCTCTCATGATAATATATTAATCATTGTAAGGTTTATTATCATGTAAATTCATATTTCTGTATATAATATAATTCACATAAAAATTAATTATCGGAAATAAGTTTATTTTACTCCTTAACAAATAAAAACAACAGGAGGAAATTAAAATGGATCCTGAAAACAAAAGAATCATTTTGCGCACGGTATTCTTAGTGATCGTTCTTGGCTCCTTGGGATTATTAGTGCAAAAACACTATGGAAAAGACATTAAACTTTTCTTTTACATAATAATGTCATTTACGGTATTTACCGTATGTATTTGGAAAACTCCAAAAAAATAAACGTCATACAATATTTTCTCATTCTTTAAAAAATCAAGTTGGAGACTAACTAATGAAAAAAGAAACATTTGTTTCTATGGCTTTATCCTATCTCAACTTTCCTGCTATAAAATATATCAATCCAAACAACGGTATGGATGTTAATGGTTTTGATTGTTCAGGATTTGTTGGTTTTTTACTCAAACGAGCAAAATATCCAAATCATATTCCCAGACATTCAAATGAATTTTTTGATAATTTTGGAATTCTTATCCATAGCCAATTCCGCGATGCTGGAGACTTAGTATTTTTTAGTAATCGAGATGGTACATGCCCAAATCATATTGGAATCATGACATCCAGAGACGAATACATACATTCGCCCGGAAAGAATGGCAAGGTTATTTGTGTACGTAAATTTAAACAAAAAGTTATCAAATCTATAAATGAAGCATCACAAATATATTCTTCCAATCCGATTGGATTGAAACGTATAACAATAAATAATGGGAGGTATCAACAAGCATTCTTTGAATAGAAACAGGAGGTTAACGTATTACGATAACCTCCTTATTTTTTAAAAAAACAAAAATACCCATTAGGACTACCTCCCAAACAAAATCGGACAGTAATATTTGTATTACTGTCCGATATTCTATTTTACTCGTTTCAAATAAGAAGCTTTTTTTGGCTTACGTTTTTGTGATTTAGTAAAATGAGGTGCATAATCTGATTTGACTCTTAAAATTTGTATGCACCTCCAGCAATATGACATTGGTTGCCCATCTTTTTTTGAGATACCTATTCTAGCTCTTGTTCTACAAAAAGCACATGATTTGCACAAGACTTCTCCATCTTCAACAAATGCTTCACCATATCCCCTATCTATTAAATTTAACATCTTACAGGCTTTTCGTATTTTTAAAAAATCAAATAATGCCATTTTTTTTCTCCTCTTTTAAAACAAATATGTTATATTTGATTTTGTAGTATATGCTATATATCTAATTTTGTCTAGTGACAGTTGTCTAAGTTCAAGAATTAGTTGCAACACCTATATAAAATAACTAATATATAGGTCATATGAAAAATAATAAGAAAAGCGGTGCTAAACCACTAACATTAAGAGAAAGAATTGAAATTGAACATAAA
>JALWAF010000151.1 GCA_027016355.1 Candidatus Moraniibacteriota bacterium
TTGAGCTCTTTTTCATCAAAATGCACAAATACCATTCGCAATCCATAAAGAATTATCAATATCCCAAAAATAATCATCAAGGCCTTACTGCTTATATTTAAAAATAAGTAAGTACCTAAGAAAGAAAAAATGCCTGTGATAAGTGGTATGATTGTTAAAAATTTCTTTTTATTTTGTGCTGGAATTGATTTTAATTTTTCTCTATTCATAACAAGAACAGTCATAGCACCAAACAAAATCACATAAAGAAAAGTGTTTACTGCATTTACAATAGACATACTCATAATGAACATAAAAAGTAAAATCGTAAAAAAACGATCAAACTTTATATTAAGTCCTGCTGTTATTGCACCGACAATTACACCCACAATAATAATTTGAATAAATAATTCCATAATAATTGTTTTAAATAATTATTTTTTATTTACAATAATTTCTTCTAATTCCTTGTGTGCAGGCACTGCACCTGCAAAGATAACTTCATCATCAATAACCAACACCGGACTACTCATCACACCCAACTCTACAATACGAGAAATATCAGTAACATATTCTACATCTGCATCAATGTGATTTTCTTCTATAATACGATTTACTGTATCAAACAAATTTTTGCATGATGGACATCCAGAACCCAAAACTTCTATTTTCATATATTTTTAGTTAAAAAATTATTTAGTAAATTAATATATTGATTCATATTTTTTTTGTTTGTAGTATATAATATTTTTCTTCCTTCCCTACGAGATTTTATCAATCCAAATTCTTTTAGAATTTTTAAATGATGTGAGGTCAAATTTTGTGATAATCCAATTGACTCATGTATATCACAAACACACTTCTCCCCATTTCTAAGTAAACACAAAATATGCAAACGATTTTTTTCACTAATAACATTTAAAAAATTATCGATGTTATCAAAATCTTTTTTTAACATTTTAGAAGAATGACAACATGTCATATCTTTTGTCATAATAAAAATAACATATCAATTTATATTGATATGTTATTATATTTATATTTTTTTGTCAAGTTCTAAAATAGTAGCCGTTCAAATTTCTCCAAAAATCACATAGTATCCTTTTTCACCTATTTAATTTACAGTCATTCCTGCGAAGGCAGGAATCTTTTTGTCAGGTGTATAAATTTTCATTATGTTTATTGCAAAGATTCCCACCTCCGCGGGAATGACACGAGATAAATCTGAGTAGTTATCTAAAACATTATGTCCATTTTTTTATAGTAAATCCTACTTTAAACATAGGATTCTCCATTTTTGTATGCATAATATGCCCCATCATCATCTTTGCTAGAGTTGTATATGATTCACTCATTGTTGGATGTGGATGAATAACAGAAATTAAATCTTGCAATGTCATTTTTTGTGCAACTATCAAAGCTGACTCTCCTGCTATTGAATGAATATTTTCACCTATTATATTTATGCCAACAATTCTCATAGTTTTTTTATCAACTATAAATTTCAAAAATCCCAAATCTTCATTTTCAATTTGTGCTTTTGCATCAGTGCTATAATCATATTCACCGACAATTACATCAAAACCTTTGTCTTTAGCTTGTTGCTCAGATAACCCCGCCGAAGCAAAATTAGGATTTGAAAAAAGTACCCAAGAATTTTTATCAAAGTCTACTTTAAATTTATTACGCTCAAAAAATAAGTTTTGTGCTATTGTATGTGCCCCGTACATTGCAGTATGTGCAAATTGCGGAAAATGCAAAGCGACATCACCACACGCATATACATTTTTATTTGTTGTTTGTAAATATTCATCTACCACAACACCTCTTTTTTCAAAATTTATTTCAGCTTTTTCTAATTGCAATGATTCGATATTTGGCGTGCGTCCAGTCGCAATAAATACTTTTGAAGATTTAATATTTTGTTTTTCCTTTTTGTCATTAGTATAAATAACATCAAATTTATCATCACCAAAATTTATTTCATCCACTTGCACGTTTAACAAAAGATTGATGTTTTTATCTGATTTTAACTTATCTAAAATAATATCTGAGTATCTCTTATCAATCATGGGTAAGATAACATCTCTATTGCCTATCAAATTAACACTCACACCTAAAGTTGATAAAATTTGTGACATTTCTATTCCGATGGGACCATCTCCTATAATTGTAATATCCTTTGGTAGCTCCATTGTGTCAAAAAATTCTTTATTGGTCCAAGCTTTTTTCACACCATCACCAGTAAACGGTGGCACAAATGTCCTGCTACCTGTAGCAACAACAGCTTTTTCAAATTGAATTTCTATTTCAATATCATTTTTTTTAACTATAATATGATTTTTATCACCAAAAAATGCTAATCCTTTTATAATATCAACATTTTCAAGGGATAATAATTGTGTTTTAGCAGCTTTTGTCCTTTTTGCTAATATGTCTTTTTTTCTCTGAACAATTGTTTGCCAATTAATATCTGAATCCGATTGAATTACTCCTAGTTCTGCTAATTTATTTTTTGTATTAACATATTTACCACTTACTTCCAGTATTTTTGATGGTATACACCCATCAAACAAACATTCCCCACCCAATTCACCCTTCTTATCTATCAACAAAACTTTTTTATTTTTATGCATTAAAGCATATTCATTTGCAATTGGAGTGCCCCCCGGTCCAGCACCAATTATTACAAGATCGTATTTTTTCATAATTATATTTTTTATTTATTTTATTTATCTTTATTCTACTCCTTAACCAATGCGTTTACAATCAGACCTTGCAAAATGGAAAAAATTATCATAAAAACAGTCAGTAATACGACAAAAAAAGTATCAAAATATACAAGTAGCAATGGCAAAAATTGTATTTTGATAGCCCTATTATATAAAAATGTTGCCAGCAATCCACTACTCACGCCCTGTTTTTTGAAATCTGCCATTAGCGGATACCAAGCATAGATTGGACCTGTTGAAATAATCCCAAATATTATCATAAGAATCCACTTTTTGATTCCAGCATCCTTACCAACATGTTTAATTATAGTGTCAGTTGTTAAATAACGTGTAGTGAGCACCATTATGATGAAAACAAACACAAAAATTGGAATTAATTGAATAATTAATTTTTCTAAAAATATTAATGCTTTTTGCATTACTTCTGGGGAAACAATAAAAAATATTACATATACAAAAGCAACAGCCAACAAAAAATACCAGCCACCTTTGTTTGAAGATTGTTTTTTTGTACTTTTTATATTCATAAAATTTTAAAACAAAGATAAAATATAATTCATAATAATTGCAATAATAATTGCAAAAATAAAAGCGCTTATATTACGTACAATTGTAAATTTTTTGCCCAATATCATTGCTTCGGCTGGCATTTGAATAATACCAACAGTAACCCACGCAAGTAAAAATGCTGTTACTGCAACCAGACTAACACCACTTTTCAATAATTCTCCTGAAATAATATAACTAACCACTGGCGTGCCAGTAGATATACTGCCCGCAATAGCACCAATAACTGGATCAATTAAATCATTATTAGTGAACAATTTAATATATAATGAGCTTGGCACACTAGCATTAACAAGTGCAATCAACATAATTATACCCATAATTATAGGAAACATTTTCCATAATGATTTTGCAGATTTATTAATAGCTTTTTTCATAATCAAAACATATCAATTTATATTGATATGTTAACATGTTGAATGCATCACGTCAATAACACACCTCGTCTATTTACTTTTAATCTGTTATAATATGATATGTTACATAAAAAAATGAAAATGAATCTATCAAAACATCCGGTATTTACACATACCACAAAAAAGCATGCCCTTAAGAAATTTATTCTTATTTTATCAGTCTTCTTGTTATATTTCTTATTTATTACTTATAAATATGGCTTAGAGCAAGGTTTTTTTGTTTCTCTGATGACATGGTCTTTTTTTGTACTTTGTACACCAATTGCTGATGCTGGATTTTTAATTGATTTCCCTATACGACTCATCACAAATATGCGCATGTATTTATTAGAAATTATCGTATGGATTATTGCAATTAGTTTAAATACTTATGCATATTTCTTTATGCCTGCAATATATGAAAAAACTCCATTATTATCACTTTTCAAACATATACTAAACGAACCATTTCCATTTTGGATTATTATTATTTTATCTTTTATGGGTACATTCTTATCAATCACATTTGGAGATGAGCTCTTAGATAAAACACACCATCATGAAAGAAAAAAATATCACACACACAAAAATAAACATCGCGCAATTTTAATGATATTCCTTTTTGCTATAACATTTGTCTTATATACCTTTTTACTAAAACAACTAGGATTAAATATTCCACTATCCTTATAAAAACAAAATTGTAGAGACGCGACCTGCCTACCGGCAGACAGGTTAATCGCGTCTCTACGGAATAATCTCTTCCATTTTTACATCAATCACCCCTGCTCCCAGTGATGCAATTTTTTGAAATGCAACTTTATCCAAATCTATTATTCTACCAGCTACAAAAGGTCCTCTGTCATTTATTTGAACTATCACAGATTTTCCATTTGCTTTATTTGTGACTTTTACATAAGAGCCTTTTGGTAACCATGGATTTGCAGCGCTAAGTGTCCCTGTGTGTGAATACCATGAACACGCTCCTTTATGTTTTTTCCCCAACTTTACTTTTGTGCCCTTCACAGTGATTTCATCTACTGGTTCTTTTGTAATTTCTTCCTTATCAATATTTCTATCAACCTCTTCACCATTGTGATATGCAACCTTATACACTATCTTTTTTTCTCCAGACTCTCCTTTTTGCTTCAATTCACTTTTGAGAAAACTCATATCACTATCCTCCTCTACTATCTTTTTAAATGGAATCTTCTTTGTAACTGTTTCTTCTTTAAATTCCACTCTCGTTACTTCTGTTGTTAAATCATTTTTTACAATAGTACTTGCAACTGGCACCACAATATCATTGTTATCAAGCTTTACATCATTTCTAGCCAAAATTTCTCCAATTTTTTCACCATAAGTATCAAATTTTTTTTCTTCATTATCTACTTTAACTGTTAAAATCTTATTGCGAGTTATAGTTATAACATCATCTGCAAAAACATGTGCATCTTTGCTGGGAAAAATCCTGTCTTTTTCTTTTAATTCTATATCAGTATTCTTTAGTACATCTCTCACAGTTTTTGCATCTACATCTTTTATAATACTCTTTAATCCATCATCAATTATCATAATTTGTTCTATATTATCACTACGCACAAATTTATGTCTTTCCCTACCAACAAAAAACCAAGCTAATACAAAAATTAGGATTGCGATAATCCCTAACCGAAAGTATTTTTTGATTTTTCTTTTTCTTATTCTCTTGTGCATAATATTAAAATGGACTTTTAATATTTTTTAATTTAGGATTTGTGACTTGTGTATAAACCAAGCACTTTTTAAACCATATCCAAACTATTTTCTATTCTTTTTTTTAAAAATTTTAAAGCATTACCTTTGTATTTTAATTGTTTCTCTCTCATTCTAGCATCTTTTTCTGACAGAAAAGCTTCGTAATAAACCAAAATCAATGGTCTATAATATTTTGTTGATTGCACATTACCCTTCAAGTGGCACTTGTATCTATTTTTCAAATCAACAGTGGAGCCAGTATAGTGCCAATTGTCAACTTTTTTACTTTTTAATAAATAAACATAAAACATGGTATTATTTTTATCCTCTAAAAGTGCTTGGTAAATTTGAGTAGTACGGATATTTGAATGCCCAAGCAATTCTTGCACATACCGAACATCAGTTCCGTTTTCCAATAAATGTGTAGCAAAAGAATGTCGTAAAGAATGAAATGTTGCATTTTTTGCTATACCTGTTTTTACTAAAGCTTTTTTGAAAACTGATTGAAATGATCTTGTAGTTAATTTACTTCCACGACTTGAACTAAATACAAAATCATTACCATCTTTACCTGCTATTAAATTCTGAAAGTCTGCTTTAAGTTTTAGAGGAAATATTGTTATTCTATCTTTTTTGCCTTTTGCATTTTTAATGTGAATAGTTAATTCTTCTAAATTTATATCTCCAACTTTTAAATTTTGAATTTCACTAATACGCAAACCTCCAGCATATGCCAGAGACACGGCCAAATAGTGCTTCTGATTTTTTATATTATTCAAAATTTGTCCAATCTCTTCTCTTGTTAACACTACTGGCAATTTTTTATTTCTTTTAGCAAATTTTAAATCAATTTTTTCATCATCTTTTAAAACTTCTTTATAAAAAAATTTAACAGAATTTAATGCCAAATTAACAGTCTGAGGGGAATTGCCTTTATCAACTTTATATAATAAAAAACTTTCAATTGCTTCTTTTTTATTTTTTAATTTTTTTTCTTTAGCAAAAACTAAATATTGTTCAATATACAACAAATAGGATTTTCTAGTTTTGGCAGAATAATTCCTCAATTTCAATACATTGTACATTCAAGGAAATAATGCAACACCAGTCTCTTGATAAAACACCTCAGCAGGGGTCAATCCTCCAAAACGTTTACGTGGACGTGTATTAATTAAATATTCAACTCTAGAT
>JALWAF010000152.1 GCA_027016355.1 Candidatus Moraniibacteriota bacterium
TTGCAGTATCTGCTTTTGAATTAATATGATAAGTATTGTTTTCTTGAAAAAAATAATAATACGAAGGCAAAAATACAAATCCAGCAATAATTGCTACCATAAACACATTTCTGCCATCAATATTTTTTTGTAAATAATTTGCAAATGCGTAAATTCCAGTCCCTGCAAGTATAAAACCAAAGGGTTGTGCAAAGAAAATATATTGCGGACCAACGTTTCTGTTCCACAAAAATATTGCTCCTATAAAAATTGCAAAAAATGTGACTATAACCCAAACTCCACCTCGCACATCTCCCTGCTTCTTAACCAAAAACCAAGAACCTACCAAAATTGCCACTCCACCCAAAAGTGGATTCCAATAGTTACGCATAATATGTCCTACATAATTCCAATGATCATCAAAGAAAACTAATGAACTAGTAAATTGCTCCCAAACTTGCGGCACAAATAATTTTATCAGCAATCCGCCCAAGAGCATTAAAATCACATATGCACCATACCTCCTTGCGACAATTTCTTTTCTTTTGATGATAGACATTACTACAAAATACGTTAGTAATATAAGTACAATATTTCCAGTTAACTGATGCAGATGATACGAAAGTGCTCCAAAAATAATAACAGGAATAAGATATACCCATCTAACATTCAGTATTTTACTCAAAAGTCCATTTACTCTTTTATTAGAAGAATCAATGAATTGAAATAAGCTCCAAGAAAACAACAAAAAAATTGGCACAAACATACTATACATCCTAATAGTGCGATTGAGTTCAATTGCTGGAATACTTACAGCCCACAAAAATGATGCAATGAGTGCAATCCAACGATTTTTAGTTAGTTGAAAAGTTACAAAAAATAAAATAACAGTTGTAAGTATCCCCCAAAGCGCACTCACGAGGCGAAAATTATATTCAGTGGGCTCTAAATGTTCCAAAACTTGAGCAACTTGCCACCGATAAATCCACGCTCTTTTGTCAGATGCTTTATTATCACGCACACTTACATCCCCGTGATTAAAATCCCATGCTTGCCACTGTCCCGTTTGGTGAAACCCTTGGGTTGCATTAACATCCAAAAACTCATCTGCCACAAAAGGATTATTACCCAATCCCCAAAGACGCAAAAAAGTAGACGAAATCAGAATTCCCACAAATGCAATATATATCCATTTATACTGTTTTATTTCTTCCAATATTTTATTCATAGCATTCAAATCTGTCATCTGTTTTTTGTCTATTAGTTTTTGGTTACTTTTTTCAACTCAGAGACGCTCTTTCCCAACAATGATTTTGCCGTTTTAATATCTTTTTGAGCAAGTCTAAATTCTTTGTTGGCATCTTTAAAATATCCCTCCGCCTTGTCAAAATTTACTCCTGGTTTTATTTTACCCATTAATTCATCAATAGTATCAATATGACCTTTAGCACTAATTAACCTTTCATTACCTTCAGTCCATTTATCTTCTACAGTTTCAACTGCAATACCCTGTTTTTTTGCTACGGAAATATAAATAGAAATTTTATCAGAAATAGCTTCAAGCTTATTCACTTTTTGTTGAGCCTCACTTGTTTGTTTTTCTATAATATTCTTTGGAATCTCTAATCGCAATTCTCCAAAAAGAGAACCTATTTGTAACATAAATTGCTCTTGTATTGCTTGGTTAAAATTTGACTTATTTTTAGCATTGTTCTTAATTTTTTCAATCTTTTTTTTGTTATCTTCAATGTTTTCTAAAATATCCTCCTTATTTTCCTTAGATATATATTTAGATTCCTCTATTCGTTTTGAAGCTTTTTTTATAGCGTCTATAAGACTATCAATTTTAGAGACAACATTTGTTTTGTAGTCTATTGGAGGATTACCTAAAACACCACCGCCTGCATTTGGATCAAAATGCAAATCTGGAATTTGCTGCACCTGCGGTTGTACTTGAATTTGAACTTGATTTTGATGTTGCCAATCAACTTGTTGTAGAAGCACAGCAAACGCAGTGGGGTGTATTCCCCCTATTAATAAAGTTATTAACCCCATTTGTAAAAATATTTTTTTCATTTTTTTATATTTATAAAAATTACACTTTAAATTAATTAGACCATTTTTGCAAATCAGTACTTACACTTTCTAAGTCATCATAATTAGTAGAAACTTCATCCAATTCCCCATCTAACTTATCCAGATCTTCAACAGAAATAGAATTTTTTGAAATAACGTCTTGAACCTTTGTGTCATCATCATGCTCTAAAACAACATCATTCTGATTGTCTTGCTCCTCAGGAATAATCTCATCTTTTTTATTATCAATTACTTTGTCCATTGTTACAGGTTCATTATGCTCATTATTAGTGCTATTTTTTCCAGTTTGGTACATAATGTATCCAAGCAACACTAAAACTATAATAGCTAACAAACCAATTATTAATACGATTACTGTTTGGATACCGGGTGACATTTTATTTTCTGACTTACTTTTTGTTTCTGTAGACTTTGCAACATTTTTATCATCAGATTTCGCAACCGCTTCATCGTTAAATATTTTTTCATCTTCCTTTTCTTCTTCCATATTTTTTATTTTAAAAGTTAATCTTTATAATTATTATACCACCACCTTACATAATCAACAAAATCAAGCCCGTAAATAAACATAATATTTAATCAATAAACAAATTTGAAAAACCTTCCAATTATACACAAAATACAATATACTTAAACTATACTAAAAACTAAATTTTCCTATTATGTTCAAGCGTCATAGTATTTTAGAACTTTTATCTGCTCTTTTTTTATTTATTGGCACAATTGGAATATCTATATCAAAAGTAATACTTTTTACTTCACCAAAAGTTTATTACATTGTTTTTTTAGCATCTCTAATTGTACTCGCTTTTTTACTTTTCAAAAAGCGCAGTAACTTTATAAAAAACTTCTTAATTCTAGCCCTGCCTGCAGAAATTGTTTTATTGTTAACAAACAATTTAACACATAAATTACATTGGGGTTTTGATATTTTATCTGGATTGTGGTTATTACTTTTAGCTTTTGTGATAATTCATCGTTGGCATCAAAAACATAGCACCAACACCGTAAAGGATACTAATACAAAATTATACACACCTCTAACAATTTCTTTTTTAGCAATTATCATGCTACTGCATTTTGGATTTGGCTTTTATCATTTAGGCAAGGCTGCGTATGTTGATGAAAGACTCTGGACTTATAGTAATGAAAAAAGAATCGAAAAATACTGGAGTAATATTTTGGAAATGGATTGGAAACACACTCGCCCAAGTGATAAACCAGGTGTTACTCTTGCATTTATTTCTGGTCCATCCCTTCTATTTACAACACCATCTGATTTTAAAGACATAATAATTGACAAACAGGCATTTGAAAATATGCTTTTTGCTATGCGACTACCAATTTTACTATTTAGTACTTTTGCACTTTTAATTTTTTATCACATTTTGAGCAAACTTTTTAATCCAAAAATAGGACTGCTATCAACTGCATTTATAGGATTGTCATCTATATTACTGGGAGTAAGTCGCATCATAAATCCTGATGCACTGAGTTGGATCTTTATCCCACTTACATTACTAGCATATTTTACTTTCCTAAAAACTAAAAATATTAAGTGGGTTTATGCTACTGGCTTTTTACTAGGACTTGGACTGCTAACAAAATACATCACAAACCTTCTATTTCCCTTCTTTTTAATCACTCTCATAACATTTCCCTTTTTCTTTGATTATACAAAGAAAGAACTGGGTCAATACTTACGATTTTCATTTTCAAGCATTGGTATTATTACATTAATTTCACTAATAACATTTTATATTTTTTATCCAGGAACATGGGTTAAAATGAATAGATTACTAATAGGCACCATTTGGAGCCAACCTTTTGAACCTGTATGGAAAATATTTACTTTAATTGTTTTAGTGCTAATTTTAGATTATTTTTTCAATAAATCTTCTGCACTTTTGTGGATTACTTTACAAATACAAAAAACCAAAAGATTCTTTGTTTATCTAATACCTTTAACTTTTCTAATAACAATACTCTCAACTATCTATTTTATTTATATTTCTCCACAAACAATTAATTTTGAACATATCTTATTATCACCAAAAACAAGCATAAGCTGGAATGGTGACACTAATATGTATGTGGCATTTATCACAAGTTTTTATCCTTTAATTTTTGGAATTTCCCCACTTGTATTTTTTGGTTTAGTTTTTGGATTATATGCCAATTTAAAGCCTGCCAAAAAAATAGATAGATTATTCAAAGTCATTGCTTGGCAACTATTATTTTTTATTATTATTTTTTATTTGGGATCTTTATTTAACACCACAATTCCAACTGTGCGTTATCAGATTATACTTTATCCTCTTATACTAATTATTTCAGCATATGGTTGGTACTATTTATATCTTTTTTTACAAAAATACTCAAAAAAACTTTCTTTTTATTCCTTGATTATCATCATATTACTTTTTGGCACATATCCCTTGTTTAATCTGAAACCGTTTTATTTTAGTTATAACAGTCCACTTTTACCAAAAAATCACCTCATAAATCCTAAAGATATGGGGGATGGCAATTATGAAGTGGCTCAATATCTCAATTCATTACCAAATGCAACGAGGTTAAATATTTGGTCAGATAAACGTGGAGTATGTACTTTTTTTGTAGGCAATTGCGTAAGTGTTATACGAAAAGCAGATTTTATAGAAAATGGACCCGATTATGATTATTATGTAATTTCAAAAGGACGTGAAGCACGTACAGTCGATCTCTCTCGTGGTTATTCTCAAATGAGAAAGGACTATCCTGTAAGACTTGATATTTTATACACAGAAAACTCTAGATCAATATTTGAATTAAATCCTGGAAATAGAAAAGTAAATTATATAAAAGTAATACCAAAAGAAAACACTACTGTTTGGCGAGGTAATCCATAAACAACATCGTCATTGCGAGGAGCGTTTAGCGATGTGACAATCTCGATAAAATAACAACTTCAATAAATATCACATAAATGTCTTTTATACAAAAAAACCTAAAATCAATAATCCTACTCATCCTTGTAATTACTATTTTTATTGGTAGTGGTTTATATCACCTCAACCAATTTGAAACAAGTGACGAGCATTTTTGGAGGCTTGAACGCATACCTCAATATTGGACAGTAATCTCCACTGGCAATTTAAAACAAACTTATATAAATGATAAACCTGGTGTAAGCATTGCCATTATATCAGGAATGGGACTACCTTTTGTTTCTCAAGACAGATCTAATTATAATTCTACCCAAGAGTTTACAATGACTCTAAATTACGCCCTCCGCCTGCCCTTGTTACTTTTTAATGGACTTGTGATGTTGTCACTTTTGTTTTGGTTGCTTGCTCGGGCATTTAATAAACGTATTGCATCTATTGGAATTATACTTATTGGTGTGAACCCAATTTTGATAGGTATTTCTCAAATTATAAATCCTGATGCATTACTTTGGAGTTTTACTACTGGAGCAATACTAGCTTTTTTTGCACTACTTAAAACTAATGAAAAGAAATTTGTTGTTATTACCGGACTACTTACCGGTGCAGCACTTCTTTCTAAATACACTGCCAATCTTTTATTTGTTTTTTATATCATCATTGCTGAACTACACCTCATTTATTTTGATATTTCCAACACAAAAAAATGGCTACAAACTTTACTCAAAAATTATTTATATATTTTTTTAATTTCAATTTTAGTTTTTGTAATTTTACTTCCTGCGACATTATTTGATTCTTCATTATTTCTTTACGGAACAATTTTATCCCCACCGCTCAAACCCATCATCATTCCACTATCCATAATAATTGCACTATTTACTATTGATGCCTTTTTATTAAAAGCTAAGCTAACTATCCTCCTTGCACGTATATTCAAAAAAATCCAAACACTAATTCTTTATTTATCTATCTCTCCACTATTACTTTTGATATTATTTACACTTATTAATGCCTGGACTGACGCTCATTTTATTATACTAGACAATCTAAAGGAAGTAGTTGCTGATACTCAAAAGTTAATATTTCCCATGTTAGAAGGACTTCCTGCACCAATCTACTTTCTAGAAGAAATTGCAATACAATCTTTTAATATACTTTTTGCTCTGACACCTATCATTTTACTATTTGCTACAACGACAATTATTCTAGTTTTTCTAAAAAAGATACCAAAAAAATATTTTACAGTAATAATTTTTTGTACTATCATTCCATTTTTCTTTTTTATTGGCGGAATATTAACTGAAACATTTGTAAATATTCGTTATGCTCTAATATTAATTCCTATTTTTGCCATTTTGACAAGTATTGGATTAGATACTATTTTTACTATACTTACCCGTAGAGGCGCATTGCGACTTGTCTACCGGAAAGGTAGTTGCGTCTATACAACACTATTTTATACTTTTTTAACAATATTATTTTTTATTCAAGGTATATCAATATATTTATCAGCGCCTTATTATTTCAATTATCAAAGCACACTTTTACCAAAAAAATTCATTCTTACTGACTCATGGAGTTATGG
>JALWAF010000153.1:0-796 GCA_027016355.1 Candidatus Moraniibacteriota bacterium
ACAGTGCATTTTCCTGTTTTTGTAAATCCTAATTTTTCATGAATTTCAGATATTTCTTTGAATAATTCTACTTCTTTTTCTGGTCTCATATTTGCATAAAAAATTGTCTTTTCTTGCAAATTAATATTTATAATATAATTTTCATAATCATAATATATATTACGATAATAACCAGCATGTCGACCTCTTTTAACAATGACGGATTGGGAAACTGGCACCTTATAAAAACCATAGTCTAATACTGGATAAATTTTTAACGACTCATTTTTGATTTGATAATCAACAACAAAGGCTTTTTGTATTTTATTAAATTTTTTAATTTTAAAATTACTTTTTAAGATTGTTTTTAAATTAAATACTTTGTTCAATTCATCAATTAGATTATTTAAATCAAAAATTTCCTCTTCTAATAATTTAGTCTGAAAATCTCCTGGATAGTATATTTTTTCTTCTATAGCCCTCTCTAATATAGTTAATATTTTTTCTGAAAATTTATATAAACAAAGTTCATTTTCTTTCAAAATTATGACAGATGCTTTTCCTATAAATATTTGTGCCTCTCTTTTATTTAAAAACTTCTCATTTATTTTAAATATAAAACCTACCATTTTATAATCTTCTGTGTCTGTATCATAAAAACTCTCATATTCTTTTGTAATTAATTCAACCCTTAATTTTTCTTTTGGTTTAGAAAAAATTTGCAGTTTTTTATCTTCACTTTCATTTCCTGTTATAATATCTAATTTGGACTCTTTTAAAAGTTTTAAAAGAAGCTCAAAATCCACATTATTTGTAT
>JALWAF010000153.1:806-1918 GCA_027016355.1 Candidatus Moraniibacteriota bacterium
AAAAAAATCTACCTCTAGCAAAAAATGCAACAATTGTTGCTGCGCGGATGTCATTTTTTGCTCCCATTCTTCAAGAATGTATTCTAAATCAGTTATGCTATTTTCATACAATTGGTTATAACCTAACTTTTCCCTTATAATAAATCTAATTCCATACTTAGTATCCACAAAAACTTCATAACATTCATTAAAATTTTCTTCCGTCCTTGATTTATCAATAATTTGTTGTGTTGAAAAATTTCTTGATTTTTCTTGCATAAAGCCCTTCCTTGATAAAACAATTTTATGCAACAAATCATCTGGTAAAATTGTCGGATCAACTCCAATAGACTGTAAATGTTTAAGTAGTTCAAAACTACCATCATCTTCAATATCTAAGCCTTGTATAGTTCTAATCCATTTAATAAAAGACTGCTTTTTGTTCAGTGAATCTTTTAACATAACATCTTTATTTTCGACTATAAAATCACTATAAGTTTTTGCAAATTCCAAACAAATTGCGACACGATGTTTACAAAAATACCCACAGGGACAAGTACATTGAGTATTGCTAAATGTATCAGATTTAAAATTAAAATAAATACTAACAAAATATGGGCTAGTTCCAGAAACATTTCCACTAATAACAGCTTTTGAAGAATATTGATTATAAGCATCAATATTCATATCATATACTTTTTTTTCATTAAAATACTGTAATCCTCTGTTATAAATAGTTTGTCCAGATTTTCTTAATATTTTTTGCCTTAATTCTTTTTCAATTATGCTATTTTTCATAATTACTCAATAATATTATTCTTTATCATATTTGCAACCTCTATCAATTCTTCTTGTTCAGAAATCTCCCTAACTCCCGGTCTGTATAAAAATTCTCTGGGACTATATTTGTAGACTCCTCTATCTCCTTCTTTTCTAGGTAAAATGTGGAGGTGAAAATGTGGTACTGATTGTCCAGCAAGCTTACCTTCATTCCAAGCAAAATTAAATCCATCACAATTAAAAGTTTTCTTCAATGCTATTTTTATTTTTTTCATTAAATCAAAAATTGCATCTTTTTCTTCATCCGTCAATTCCTCAAAAGTAGCCATGCATCTCTTGGGAATGATTAGGGT
>JALWAF010000154.1:0-6955 GCA_027016355.1 Candidatus Moraniibacteriota bacterium
AATGGATATCTGGATACTTATGAAGTAATTACTCAAGCAAAAGATATTTGTAAAAAGAATGGATGGCGTAGAGTAATTATTCTCGCACACCCACATCACTGTTGGCGTTGTGTAATGACAGCTAGAAAATTAGAGCTGGACACTTTAGTTGTAGCCACTGAAAAAGTTCCATATGATTATTTGTCAGCTCAAATTTGGACGAGGAGTGCGTGGATATTTATTCCAAGAGAACTTATTTCAAGATTCTTTTATCTCTTTACGGGAAAGATATAAAGTTAAAATTTATTTAAACAAAAGGAGTATAAATGAAACTTACAAAAGCTCAAGAGTAAGATGTTTGGAGAAATAATGGTATAGTAGAGTCCATTGAACCACTTAAAAAGTGTGACATTCATGTTGTTGCCATTGATCATATTTCGGTAAAATTTGAATATGATCCGAATTATTCAACCTCATTTCAAATGAGGCATGTAAAACATCAGGGCAAAAAAGGATTTGCTTATTATGTGGATTCGCAACAAGTACCAGCTTATTATGACACTTTTCGTGAAGGTGCTTCATTTGGCATATTTATGAATTAATTACAAAAAGTAATTCGCTCATACGAGAGAATTGCTTTTCATTTTGTTTACAGAAGTTAGCCATATCAGGATGTAGTTTAAGTAGCTCTATTGCAATAGAAGTGTAGCTATTGTAAATTTTTGGTATACTAGATGTATAATAAAATTAATATATAATTTATGAAGCTTGATTCAGCTGTTTTTTATTCAAATGATTTAATTATCACAATTCCTTTTTATCGGGATACTTTAGGTTTGGAAGTTAATTATATTCAAGAAAATAGATTTGCTTCTTTTAATTTTGAAAATAGTAAACTTGGAATTAAACAAAAAAAGAAAAAAGAGAAGTTCCAGGTCATCAAACAATTTTTATAGAAGTAAGAAATATATAAAAAACTACAAGAAAAACAACTAGTCTTTCTAAAAAAGCTTACAAAAGAGGATTGGGCAACTAATTTTAGTTTACTGGATCCAGATGGAAATAAAGTCCAGTTTATTGCAAATTAAATAAGAAATGATGTCATTAATGACGTCATTTTTGAATTATGTTAAAAGTATGTTGTATAAAATAAATATTTATGAATTCAGTTTTGGATTAGAATTCAAGTTTGTGAGGTTGACAAAAGTATGAAATAGTGCTATTATGCCATGTTCGTAACTTAACAATAATAAATAGGAGAGATATTATGATTATCAGAATTATTACATTATTTTTTGTGCTATTTATTAGTGTGTTTATGGCAGTGAGAGGGAGTGGACTTACACAATTTCTTGGTATCGTGTGGTGTTTCTCGGTTATGGGCATATATTATTGTGTTCATAAAAATTATTCGAGAGTGCATTTTGCTGATACTTGGATTATCTCAGTATTATTTTTTGTATCAGATCATTTTTTCAACCTCACAACAATAATTAATAGAAATGCTTCAGAAGCAATGATTAGTTTATTTGCTTTGCTTGAGGTTGTGGCGATACTTGTAACATATATTGGAATAATATACTTTGGACTTAAAGGCTTATTCAATTTTTTTACTGTCATGCAATGTATTTGTATTGATATTAAAAGTTTGTTGAATATGAACTTTAATCAAATTATGAATTTTACAAATAATTTTGATTGTAATTTTCATAATGAGAGTAGATGTATTCATGATTGGGATACTGCCAGTTGGGGCGGAATGAATAGGTTTAGATGTGAAAAATGTGGAGTAAAAGGAGAGATTGATCACAATATTGATGATATTGTTCCAGTAAGTGATTGGTCAAGAAAGCATTATCTTTTTGGTTTCATTCCCCTTGATTAAATGTTACACTAACATTTTGTTAGTGATGTATGATTATAGAATTAGTTGTAAATTAATATTTTTCAATTCAGAGGAGGTATTGGTTATGGAATTAACGTTACAGAGAGTGAGAAGTGCGATTTCTGAAACTCTAGATTACACACAAAGAAGTAATGAGTTGAGTGGTTTAGAAGCACACAATGTTTTACAACGTTTGCGTAGTTGTATGCGGGATGCAAGAGAGGAAAAAACTGCTTTGCAGAGATATGCTCTCACAAGTATGCAACAGGCACAGATAATGGAGGTGCAAGGAGCAATTAGCGAGCTCGACGCATGTATTGAGCAACTTGAGAGAGCTTGTTCTCAAGCACTTGGTGAATATTATAAAAATCATCGATAATTTAACAATGGAGGAAGAACCATGGGAGCAACACTGCAATTCACTGCATGTAATGCAAAGACTGGACAACCAATGCAGGTGGAGGTTCATGTTGGTGGCGTTTTTAGGGGTTATACCAGTGATAGAAGAAATCAACTGTTACCCGTGAAGATGAAGACAACGGGTACATTTGATTGGTATGCCAGAAAATGGGGAAAGGTTGTCGCTCGTGGCAGGTCTTCTGGAGGCAATATTACTATTGTAGTTGATCCAGGCTAATAATATTGCAAATTTAACAATGATACTCTATGCAATTAATAATTGTATAGAGTATTTTATTTTTAAAAAAGTTAGTCTTATGAGGTAAAATTTGAACGGTTTTGAATTAAGTTTTGGAGTATAATGTAAGTTTGTGAGGTTGACAAAAGTATGAAATAGCGTTATTATTAGGTGTTGTTTATTTAATATATTTATAGCCTATAAATTTAATAAGTGGAGGGATTTATAATGCAGGAAAAAATCGAGGTGTACGTTAAAGGGCTAATTCTTTCATTTATGGCTGTCGTAATATTTGCGGCATTTGAATGGATTCAGGTAGGAGCAGAATTCAACAGATTCTTCTCGTTATTCATAGTAGCTACAATATTTTGGACAATAACTTATTTTACGCGTATCCTAATAGCCACTTTTTTGCTGTTGTTAGCATCCTTTACTATGGGATTTGGTGCATTGTTTGGATTTGGTATCATTGCCTATATGTTAATAAAAGTGACTGTCTATATTTTACCATCTAGTGTTGCCACATTTACAAGTGATGACCTCCATATGTTTGTTATTGGTGCATACTATTGTATTTCAGTATGGATATTAACAGATGGTGAAAGTACTACTAAAAAAACTGTTGCAAATTCTGACGTAAGGTCAAAAATTTCTAAAAAATAAGTTATGAATATATAGATAATTTGCAAAAAGCAATTAACTCAAATGAGAGAATTGCTTTTTAATTTGTTCGAATATTGTCCTATCAGTTGGGCTGGTAGGATTCGAACCTACGCATGACGGGACCAGAACCCGTTGCCTTACCGCTTGGCTACAGCCCATTTTAACACGTGCTTTTGAGTATTATACACTATTTTTTTCAAAAAACAAGACTTGGCAATTGTTGTATATGATGGTAGTATTATATGAAATTTTAGAATCGTTATTTTACAATTGTTTTTATATTTTTTATATAAGGAGGGAGAATTATGCTAACGAAAATTAGAACAATTTTAGCAGCAACGGAAAATCGACAAACATTTTTTGCACGTATCGAACGACATTATTCTCGATATTCAAAGGAATACAAATTTATTGAACGTGCTTATGATGATGCGAAGGATGCATTTCGTAACATTAAGAGGCAAGGCGGTGATAGGTATTTTGAACATTTGCGTGCTGTTGCTATCATTCTCATTGACTATCTACATATTTTTGAGTTAGTTGATTTGAGAATACCAGCATATAAAGTTTTAGCAGCTGCATTGTTACATGATACAGTAGAAGATTGTGAAGAATGGAATTTATTGCGTATCGAAAGACGATATGATGCAGATGTTGCGGAACTCTTGGATTTTGTATCAAAACGACCAAAAGAAGACTTTGATACTGAAGAAGCACAATTAGATTTCTACCATGCCCGATTTCCAACAGCTCCGTTTGAGTTTTTTCTCATTAAGCTTGCGGACAGATTGCATAATCAGTTGACATTGTGGTGTTGTGATCCTGATAAAATTCGCAGAAAAATGCTTGAAACGCAAAAACATTATATTCCATGGGCAAGAAAGTTAAATATTTTGTCTCATGAGTTAGAGGCAACTACTGAGAATTTTGAAGAAAAAATTGAAAAGCATATGCAACAATGTGCAATTACGTGAGGGTGTACAAAGATGGTTAAAAATATTTTTAGCCATCTTTTATTGTTTTGTAGTATAATGAAAGCATAGATTATTTTTATTAAATTAGTAATTATGGAAAGTGAAAAATATAATGAGGGTGGCATGAGTGATGGACAAGTTACTGTTAATTTTTTGGAGGGATTGACTAGTAAAATTATTGACATTACGCATACAGTAGATAATCATGCAAATGTGATGATAGGGATAAATACTGGTATTTTTGTATTGGTTGTCTCACTTTTATTTAAGGCGGAGGTGCTTAGAATTACTTTGGGTGTTGTTGCTGGATTTTCTTTTATTTCTGCTTTTAGTGCTATGATGGCGATTAGATTACCTCGATTTTTTACTCGAAAACATTTACATGAGGAGAGTGTATTACATGCTCCCAGGATTTCTAAATTTAATTCTGCTGATATATATGCGAAAAAATTACAAGAAATTATGAAAAATGAAGATGAAGTTTTTCGACAATATTCTCTGGAGGCATATAATTTGTCAAAATATTATTATGCACCAAAAAGAAGAATGTTGGCGTGGTCGCGGTACTTCTTTGTTTTTGGTGTGATGTTTAGCGGATTATTTTTGTTGTTAGAAAAGTTGCATTGGTTTATTTATTAATTGATATATGAGTATTGAAGGATTTTTTGCAATTGATAAGCCTCTGGGTATTTCATCGCAACGTGCTGTACAAATTGTGAAATATTGGGCACGGAGAAAGACTGGTAATAAGAAGATAAAGGTAGGACACGCTGGTACATTGGATCCACTTGCTAGTGGTGTTTTGGTTATGGCTGTCGGACGAGAATATACAAGAAAAATTGATAAAATTGTAGCTGATGAAAAAGAATATATAGCGGATATATCATTGGGTGAAAATAGTACAACTGATGATGTAGAAGGAAAAAAAATAATTATTAATAAAAATAAAAAACCAACAGAAGCTGAAATAAAAAAAGTATTAGATGAATTTATAGGTGATATAGAACAAACTCCGCCAGTATATAGCGCGATTAAGATTGAAGGACAGGAGGCGTATAAAAGAGTGCGCAAAGGGGAAGACGTTAAAATGAAAAAACGTAAGATTCATATTGAAAAAATTGAAATCTTGTCGTATGAATATCCTTTGCTAAAAATTAAAGTTGTGTGTGGTAAAGGAACTTATATTCGTTCGCTTGCGAGAGATATTGGTAAGTCTCTTGAGACGGGGGCATATTTAGCAGGATTAGTGCGAACACGTGTTGGAGATTTTACACTTCAAGAAGCAAAAAACTTGAAAGAATTCAGTATGCGTATTGCAATACATGCTTCTGAATTGGATGGAGGGCGTATTGATGGGACGAAAGTATATATTAGTGAAGTGTTAAAACGATTGGGAAACATGGCTAGTGATGATGATTTTTATATTTACCATCAAAACATCTTTAATGATAAGTTGTTTTCATCAAAAAATGTAAATTATCATATTAAAACCTTGCCAGCTAGCCCATTGTGGACACAGACGCGTTTTGCATTGGGCATTTGGAGAGAAAGACCTGATGTTGTTTGGATGCCACTGCATAATATGCCATTTTGTCATAGTTCAAAAACTAAAATTATAGCCACAATTCACGATGTGGCATTTAAAATTTTTCCAGAAACATTTCCAAGGAGCGATGTGCGTAAACTTAATTTTTTGACTGATAATACAGTGAAGAGAGCGGATCATTTAATTACTGTATCAAAAGCAACAAAAAGAGATTTATTACGATTTTATCCAAAGCTAGACAAAGATAAAATTACAGTAGTACCATTGGGTATAAATAGTAGTCATTGGCAAAAAACAGTCAAAGGCGATATTGTAAAACAAGCATTAATGCAATATGGGATAAAAAATGATGAGTATATTATTAGTGTGGGTGCTATACAGCCACGTAAAAATCTCACAGTTCTTATTGATGCTTTTGAAGAAATAAAAAAAGATTATCCACATTTGAAATTGGTTTTGGTTGGTGGAAATGGGTGGTTATGGGAAAGCACGCACAAACATGCACAAAAAAGTAAATATGCAGATGACATTATTTTTACGGGAGGAGTGAGTTTTTTGGAAGTGCAAATATTGATGCGTCATGCAAAAATTTTTGTTTTTCCGTCATTGTATGAAGGATTTGGTATTGCCGGACTGGAAGCGTGTGCAGCTGGCACGCCGGTGGTTGCAGCGCGAAATTCCAGTATTCCAGAAGTATTGGGAAATTCAGCAGAATACTTCGATGCAGTTAGCTTTCAAGAATGTGCACAAAAAGTAATAAAAGTATTGCGTGATGATGTACTGCAAGAACAAATGCGTACACGTGGATACAAGCGCGCACAAAAATTCACGTGGGATAAATGTGCGAAGAAAACACTGGCTGTATTGCGTGGATAAAAGATGATATTAGTGCTTGTGCAAGATGTCAGTAAATAGGGAATATAAAAGTGTCAAAATTGCAGTAGAAAATATTATAACTATACTGTCAAAAAAGTATCCATAACTAAGTCCTGCAATTGAAATAAGTATCACGAATAATAATACAAATAACGACAATAGAAATTTATTTGGTTGCACAATGTTTGTGTGAATTGTTTGTTGTTTTGCAGTGAGTGATATAAAAATAATAATTACAAAAATACTAACGAATAGAATGAATGGGGAAATATAAGCACTAATAAGTCCTGGCAAAAGTGTCTCTGTAATAATAAATCCACCAGCAATCAGTAGTGTTATGAAAAATATATCAATAAGTATTTTGTAGGTAATTGGATTTTTAATTAAGTTCAGAA
>JALWAF010000154.1:6965-20286 GCA_027016355.1 Candidatus Moraniibacteriota bacterium
TGCGTTTTATAGATTCAATACGATTTTTGAGAGATTTTTTATTTACGGTTGTAAAAAGTTTTATTTTGGAATGGTCTATTTGGGTATTTGGCGCATCTTTTAGTGTAAATTGATAGGTGTTTCCATGAAACATGTTTATAGTATCTAGGGAAGTTTTGCATTTATATTGTCGTGGAAATATTGTTTTTTTGAGGATGCAAGATTCTGTAGTTATTCGGGAAATATCTTCAACTGGGATTGCGTGTTGTTTTGCTTGAGATGTTAGAGGTAGTTTATTTAAAAGATTATTGTCAAATATGTAAATTTTTTCACTGTCAGTTGTATAAAATAATGTTCCAGATGGATGAGTACTTGCTGTTGTAAATAATTTTGCTTTTTTGTGTAAGGAGCGTTCTTCGCTATTTGTACTTATGACGTTTTCAAAATTATAACCAAGTGCCAAAAAAGCGCGTTCATCTTGGAATGGATGTTTGGTATCTCCATCAATCACATAAACACTGTCCTTTGATGATATCAGTGAAGCTGGTGCAAATCCCGCTATATCATTTGATACAGTTAGAGGTTCTGCTTTAATATCTGGTAAAACTACATTATCTTTGAACAAATAAGAATCAAATGCATTTTTGCTTACAAATTTATGTAATTTATCTTGTTTTTTGATATATTGAGCATCATCGGTTTCATATGTTTTGACGATATGGTCAGTGTATTTTTTTGTATTTATAGGGGACAAAAAAGCAAGATAAGATTTTTTGATAAGTAGAGTTGTATCGTGTGGCAAACTGGGTGAGTCTTTAGGTAGTGTAATAATAAGTTCCGCATAATTTGATTCACCTTGTGCAAATACATGAAAGCTGGTGCCATCCTCAGATTCATATGGTACTGATATTGTGTTAGCTAGAGAATTAATAGAACTTTTAAATTGAAATGTTTGTGTTGGGAATATAACTTCTTTTATAAAAAGATTAAAAACAATAAAGAATACACCAAAAAGTAATACTCGCATAAAAAAATATTGAGTTTGTTGTGAGTGAGTTTTCAGTTGTACGTATTTTGTAAGATCAAACATGTTTATTTTGTTATTTCATATATTTTACCATGGATAACCTTCTTTTCTTTTTGTGGAAATTGTAGTACGGGTAATTTTTCTTTTGAAATATTTAATTGATTTAATTTGAATGTGTACTCATCTATATATTGCATGTTATCGGAGAGTATATTTTTATACCTTAATTCATTTTGATCTGAAGTGATAAGCATTACTCGGTCAAAAGGTTTTGTATCTATTTTTTGTAAATCATTTGGATTGAAAAAGTAGACAGCATGTTTGTGGTACAAAGAGTTCAGTGGGCTTGTAATCATTGACCATCCATTTCCTGCAGCATTTTCATCAACTAGAATTAGGTCCGTATCATTAAATTTTTGAGAAATTTGTAGAACTTGATTATTTAGCGTAGTATTTTCTGCATAAAATATAAATGATGCAAAAGCTGGAATATTAGCGATACACAATAATGATATCATTGTGTACTTAAGTGTCTTTGTAAGGAGGTCATTTGAATGGATGTGTGAGATGAAGGCGATACTGATTAATATAGTAGCAGGCAAAAGTGCAAAAACAAATCGTCGAAGCATCCAAGGATGGTCACCGCTGATATTTGGAAATATATAATAAATCATTAGTGGCAATACTAGTATAATTGGAAACAATATTGTACGATATTTTTTTGAGAAAAATGCTCTAAATATTGCTATTAGAGTAAATAACAATGGGAGTATTAGTCCATAAAGTGTATATATCAAAAACAGGTGTGTTATTTTATCTAAAAAATTTAAAGGATTTATCATTTCAGAAGTTGCACTAGAAGATGCTTTTGCTAGAGTTAAGAAAAATGGCATATTCATAATGAGTATACTACAAGTCACAACAAATAATATAGTAATCGGAAAGAAAACTAGCCACCAAAGGTCTTGTTTGATAAAACTTCTAAGGGAAGATTTATATAGGATAAGAGAGACAAAAATTATAAAAAACCAAATTCCCTCAATACGTGTAAACAATAGAAGTGAAATAGTTGATAAAAATATAAAGTATGTGATTTTAGATGGCGTGTCTTTGAAAAATAAATAAAGAATAAAGGAACTCCATAGTAGGGCACTTGCTATGTTTTCACTTAGAGTAAATTTAGCAAACCAGCTAATTGAAAAAGAAGATAATAAAACAAGTGCAAAAACAAGTGTGTATTTATGATTGATATAATATCTTGCAACGGAAAGTGCGGATATTATAAAAGTAAATAGTAATATAGCATTAGCGACAATAAAACCATATACATTAAATATACCAAAAAAACCACTTAAAAAAGTAATATAGGGAAGTGGAAATTGTGTAATAAGTCCACCATCTGCCACGAAGAAAAAACCTGGAAAATTAAGCGCTTTGCCACGACCATAGATATCAAAGAAAGTATCGCTTTCAGGAGAATGTTGAATAAGTGTATGGTTGTTGGCTAGACGCATGGATGCTTCAGAGATAGAGCCCTGATCACGACCAGAAAAAATAGTGGGTACAGTAAAAAATGCAATAAAAAGTGCAAAGCTCACAGCAATTAAAATATAGATTAAAAATTCTGCAGATGGTCGGACAAACACAAGGATGTTTTTTTTGTATAAAATCAAACAAATCCCAAGCCAAGTAATCCATATCGCCACCGGATAAAAAATACCAAAAAGCGCACTCAAAAGAGAAATCCAGGCATACAAAACAACCACAAGAATTATGGTCCGTAATATTTTTTTGTCGTTTTGTTTCAAATTAAACATTGTTTTTATTATATCCTTTGTTTGTATGATTGACAAACAAAACAATGTTTATATTGATTTGTGCTATTCTAAAAAACAAACTTTTTGCAGGAATGACATTTATGATTTTATTAGGAATGTGAAAGATTAAAAATTCTGAGATTGACAAATATTTTACACAGTATATACTTAAATACAATTTGAAACAATAAATAATCAAGAAATTTTAGTAAGTTAAATTTGATTTCATGACAAAGAAAAATGTAATTATCACTATCGTTATTTTACTAACTCTTACAGGTGGAGTTGTTTTGTGGAATCAAAAAAATAGTAAGCAAGATATTACTAAGCCAAAACAACAAATTGCTAAAGAAACTCAAGAGCAAAAAATAGCAAAAGGGCAAGTAACGCAAAAAGAAGATGATAATCAAATTCAAATAAATGGAGAATTAACCCAAGAAGAAAAGATTGATACAAGTGATTGGAAGACTTATCGGAATGAGGAATATGGATTTGAAATTAAATATCCAAAAGATTGGATATATATTAATGAATATGAAGAAGAATATGCTTGGTACATTGAATTTACCCAAAAAGAAAAGAGATATTCCTATGAATCTGCTAAGCCTGTATATGGTGCAATTACACTTAGTGTGAGTAAAAAAAATAATCCAAACCTACTCTCAGTAGAAGAGTTTATTGAAAGACGCAAAAAATATACTAATTTTAGAGTTAAAAAAATTAAAATTAATGGATTGGATGCTTATTATTTCATGGGTTATGGAGAGGGGGTTATAATTTCAAATATTCCTTCTGATAAAATATCAAGGTTAAGCGTAGAATCTCCGATAGTGTCTACTAGTAGTGCAATTACTAAGGAAGTTAGGCCAGTGTTACAGACTATGATTAATAGTATAGATTTAATTGTTAAATAAAATAATTTCTCACAATAATTATTACAAATTTTTTGCAATAATCTTGTGGAAAATTATCCACAAATAGTAAATAGCACATTTACAATTTATCAAATTTTATGACAATGTGGAGGTAAATGAATGATGAAAAGTGTAAAAATATTGTTAGTATTGAGTTTGTGTGTTATGGGGCCTGTTAGTAGCTACGCTATTGAAAAAACTTTAACTGGCTTCTATTGGCCAATTGGAGAAAGTGGTTTTGATCAAAAATGTGGCACTTGGCTAGGAAGAGATAATAATCATGGAGGATGTTATTTTACGGGGAAGTATCACATTGGTGTAGATATGATGACTTACACAAATAACTCTGATAGTGAACAATCTCATGTTTATGCAGTTTCTGATGGCAAGATTATTTTAAAGCATTGTAGTAATGATTCTTGGGGACCTGGTAATTGCGCTTTATTTATCGAGCATAAAACAATAGATGGAGAGGTTTTTATTGGATTATATGGTCATCTACGTACATTTTTAAAGCAAGATGATGAAGTGTATGCTGGAAAATTGATTGGTACAACAGGAGAATGGTCAAATGGAGAACATCTTCATTTTGGTGTTATTCTAGGTAATACAATTCCTGGAACAAATGTTTCTCAAGGTATTGGTTGGGGAATGATGTCTAATAATCATTGGAACGAGGATTGGCCTAATAAGACAAATTATTTCGTTGACCCCATAAACTTCCTAAACACCCATTATCCAAACAATGATCTCAATTCAAATCCTCAAACCGAACAAGAAGTACATACAAAAGCATATGCAAATTCAGGAAGACTGGCATGGTTGCCACTGGGTTCATCCTGTAAAGATGCTACAAAATGGATTGACATTGATACAGGTACAGTCGTAGCTGATAAGTCAATTCAATCAGTAGATGGAAATTATGTTTGTGAAAATTATGGAATATATCCAAATTGTAGTATGTAAAAAAACAAAGGAGGTACAAGAAAATGAGATACATCATTTTATTAGCATGTATATGTATATTTTTTACACAAAATACATATGCAGGCAGTTGTGGTTCACAAGGAATTAATATCATCTATTTAGAGAATGATACAAATTTACCAAGTGGAACTAGTACAAGCGGAGGCACAACAATACCTCCAGACCAAGGTTACGTAGACCCAGTATCAAACCACAAACACGCAGTAGGTTTGCATTATGTCAAATACAAAATGTCAGGACAAAAAAACTGGCATTATGGTGAAGTAACAGTTGACCAAGGTACAAACCAAAAGATTGACATAAGGGTAAAGGTTAAGGAAAAAGAAGGTTGGGTACAAAACAATGTTTATGTTGATTTGTACTATTCTGGAAACAAATGGTTTTCACGTAGTCATGATACAAAAGTATCTACAGAGAAAATCAAGAAACTTAAGAAAAAACAAAAGGAAAGTGTATATTTTTACAATATCAACCTTTCCAATCTTCCTATAGGACATCACTACTACTTTGCTGATATCAGATATGGAGACAAACACAACATATCAAGTAGAAAGGATGACACTGAATACGTAGTGATAAATGTACAAGACCCAAATAACTTGCCAACAGGCTATGTTGATCGTGTAACATGTGACACAATAACAGGTTGGGCAAGTGATGAAGATTCATCATCACCACTAAATGTGCATATTTATGATGGTAATGCAATGATTGCAAACATTTATGCTGATGAGTATCGTTCTGATGTGGGATACAGAAGCTTCACATACACAATTCCTGAAAGCTATAAAGATGGTACATTACATCGTTTCAGAGTTTTTGCCATCAATGAACCACAAGGTAAAAATCCATTGCTAACACAAGGCAGTTTCACATTCGCCTGTGGTAACACTGGAGCAATGCCTGTAACGCGATTTTACAATTCACACAAAGTCGCACATTTCTATAGTATTCGTCCAGAAGATGAACAAGGTGTTACCAGAAAGTTCAGAGATTGGGAAGCTGAAGGTACCACATTTAATGCTTTTTCAAATCCACAAGACGGTACAATACCACTGTATACATGTTGGACAGGTTCTACACATGATTATGATACTGATCCTGCTTATGTAGGCGATCAAAAACCATGTACAGAAAATGTCTGGAAACTCTTTGATGTATATCAAGACGATGGACCAAATAGAACACCAATATATCTAATGTACAGAGCAAACAAAGATAATTACATCTTTGCCGTAGGTCAAGAAGATGTACAACATTTGCAAAGTACATATGGTTTTTCAAAGGTGTACACAGATCCATTGTTTTATGCACCAAACAGTTTGGTAAGTGAGGAAATTACAACCATAAATCCTCCAGATGATACAGTAACTCCAATTTCATTGGATAAATCAACTGACGAAACGGAACAAAAAAACTTCAATCAAGCAAGTTTTTTGCTTATTGACTAAAACAACAAACCATTGAGGAGAACAACAATGAAAAAATGTATTTTGGTTGCACTAACAGTACTGGTAATGGCAAATACAGCTCAAGCAGAAAATTTTGTATGGGCTAGTGAGTACAGAACCATTACACAGTTTTATCCGGACACAGACTTACAATTTTATCTCAGTGGTGACACGATTGATAACAACAGTTCTTGTCACAATCGTTTTGTCATCAGACACACTGACCCAAACTACAAGGTCAAAGTCGCAACACTTCTGACAGCATGGGAAAATGACCGTGCAGTCAAAGTAAAATTTGATGATGCAGACACATCCTGTGGAACAGATGTGCAAATGTTCAAAGCTCAATAAAATCTGATATATATATATATCTTTAAAGAATTTTAAAGATAAATATATGCATGTCAGACAAAACCATTCAACTCTTAATGAGTTGGGTGGTTTTTTGTTTTTTATTTTAATGTGATGCGAATGATTAGTTAGGGATGAATTGATTTTAATGGTTGTGTACGGTATTATAAAAGTAATAATTTGTTATGGTGTATTTTTTATGAGGACAATTATTGTTGCAATTGTTGGTGTTGTATCTTTTATTTATTTGATTAATCCTACGTCTGGTCTTGTAGAGCTGATTCCAGATTTTATTCCAATAGTTGGCAATTTGGATGAAGCTGGTGCTATGGCGTTACTTGTTGCGACACTTGGGTATTTTGGGCTTGACATTTCAAATTTGTTCAAGAGAAAAGATAGTGAGAAAAAAGAGGAAGAGAAAGTGAATAGTATTAAGGATATGGAGCATGGGAAAGATAATAAGTAAAAATGACATGTCTAACCCTCACCTCAATCCTCTCCCTTTGAAAGGAGAGGAGGATAAATGGTTTTAAAATAAATAATAAATATGGGTGATTTTGAGGAACAATATAAACGATTAAATAAAGCGCAAAAAAAAGCTGTTGATACTATTGAGGGTCCAGTTATTGTTGTGGCTGGTCCAGGTACTGGGAAAACTCAGATTTTGACACTTCGTATTGCCAATATTTTAAAAGAAGCGGGTGCTGGTATTGATCCAGAAAATATTTTGGCTTTAACTTTTACTAATGCTGGAGTTGTTGCAATGAGAGAGCGACTCTCGACGTTTATAGGTGCAGAGGAAGCATATCGGACAAATATTTATACTTTTCATAGTTTTTGTGAAGAGCAAATTTCTCGTTATCCTGATTATTTTCCTTCTATTGTTTTCTCGCGTGTTGCTACAGATGTGGAGAAGATTCATATTATTGAAAAAATATTAAAAGAAAGTGATTTAGAATTTCTAAAAACATTTGGAAGTGATTTCCATTATGTCAAAGATATCTTGTATGCCATTGATAATCTCAAAAGGGAGAGTATTTCGCCAGACGAGTTTATCAGTAGGATAAAAATACAAAAAGATGATATTTTGGCAAACCCTGATTCATACTATAAAAGGAATACCAAGAAAAACAAAAAAGGTGATCTTAAGCCAGATGCACTAAAGCCGATTGAAAAAAATACAGAGTTGCAAGTAGTTTATAAATTGTATCAAGAAGCATTGGAAGAACAGAAGTTATATGATTTTACTGATATGATTATGCAATTTGTTACGGTGGCGGAAAATGATGAAGAATTTGCAAGCGTCCTTAGAGAACAATATCAGTATATCTTAGTTGATGAACATCAAGATACAAATGATGGGCAAAATCGTGTAATTGATATATTGACATCGGCGGAACATTTGGGAGATGCTCCAAATTTGTTTACTGTGGGAGACGATAAACAAGCAATTTATCGATTTCAAGGTGCGAGTGTGGAAAATTTCTTACATTTTGAGAAGAAATTTCCCAGTGCAGAAATTATTCATTTGGAAGATAATTATCGTAGCGCACAAGGAATACTTGATGAGGCACACACCTTGATTACGAGTGGAGAAGGAGATAAAAGACATACGGAATTAACGGCTTTTCAAAATACGCAAGCTGATATCACTGTAAAACATTTCAATACGTATCGAGATGAATTAGTGCATATTGCAAATGATGTTGAAAAAAAGATTGAAAGTGGTGTGTCTCCAGAAGATATTGCTGTATTTTATCGAGAGCACAATAATGTCAATCTTATAAAAGAAGTCTTTGAAAAGAAAAAAATACCATTTGTTGTGGCATCAAAACAAGATATTTTGGATGACAGTGAAATACAAAAATTGATATTATTATTGCAGGCGGTAAATGACCCAATCAATAGCATGATTTTATCTAAAGTATTACTTACAGATATTGCTTCAATTAAAACATCGGATGCACTTGTCATTCTTGATGAGTATAAATCTTTGTCGCACTCAACATCTCTTTTTAGGGTGCTACAAAATAAGGAACAATTAGAAAAAATGGACATAATTGATATTGAAAGTGTTTTGAGATTTGCAACGTTTATTGAAAAGCAAAAAGCAAATGCACATAATATGAATTTTTTGGAGTTTTTTGAGCAGTTTGTTAGTGAAAGCGGTTTTTTGGAGTCCATACTTGCGATGGAAGATCATATATTTTTACTTAAAAAATTAGAGCGATTATTTGATGAAGTACGTGAAAGTGCATCGACTAAAAAGGGATATTCACTTGCAGACTTTATAACACATATTGATACATTTGAATTATATAACTTATCAATGAATGTTGTGCGTAGTGCTAGTGTAGAAGGCGTAAATCTCATGACAGCTCATGGCTCGAAGGGATTGGAATTTGAGCATGTATATATTACAAACGTAGTAAATGGTTTATGGGGAGGTAAAAGAAAAAATCAAAAGTTTAATTTGCCAATTAGTACAGTATCTGGAGACATTGAAGATGAACGGAGATTATTTTATGTTGCAATAACTCGTGCAAAACAATCTTTGTCGATATCGTATGCAGATTATGATGTGGCAGGTCGAGAGAAATTGCCGTCGTTGTTTATTTCGGATCTCAATGCAAATTTAATTGATGTTGAGCAAACAGTGGATGATACTGTGAAGGTATTTTTTGCACCACGATTGCGAAGTGTTGCATCACTTGTGTCGCTTGAGTATATACGAGATAAATTTCTTTCAACTCAACTATCAGCAACGGCACTTAATAATTATTTTGATTCTCCTTTATTATATTTTTTCCGTAATCTTGTGCGATTGCCAAGTGTGCAAAATAAGACGCTTTTGTATGGTAGCGTACTCCATGGAGCATTAGAAAAATTCTTTTTACTTTCAAGCGAGGCGGGTAAATTACTCGCAAAGGATGTTTTGATAGATGCGTTTAATACTACACTTTTTGCAATGCGTGTACCTACAGAATATTATGATTCAATCGAGAGGCGAGGAGTTGAAGCTTTGAGTGGATATTATGATAAATACAAAGATTCCTTTAGCGTGGATGTTATAGTAGAAAAAAAGGTAAAGGCTATTCCATTTGATTTGAAAAGTGGAGAACAAATCTTGTTGACTGGAGCAATAGATAAAATGGAAATAAAAAGTGATGGGACTGTATCTGTCATTGATTACAAAACAGGAAAACCATGGAGTAGATTGCAAAAAGATAAAAAAGAGTCATTAAATAGACAAGTTGTTTTTTATAAATTATTGCTGAACTCATATAATGATGGTCAATATAACATGACTGATGGTACACTTGACTTTATCGAACCTCATCCACAGACACATGAATTTGAGAGGGAGGTAGTGTCTGTGTGCGATGAGGATGTACGTCAATTAAAAGAGCAGATTAATATTTTTGCTAAAGATATTTTGTCAGGAAATTTTCTGGATCAAGACATAAAGCAAAAGTATGGTGATAAGTCTTTGGATGAATATATAAAATTACTCAATATTTTAAAGAAATAAAATTTATTACAAATTTTATATTTTTGTGGTATGCTAAATATATAATTAGTAGATGTGTGTAAATTTATGATAAGTAGATTTTTTGAAAATGAACTCTTGACTTATACGATCTGGGGTAATTCTGTAGCAGAATATCTAGATGTACTTTTGTATTTTGTAGGTGTTCTTATTTTGCTTTTTATTTTGCAAAAATTTATAATGGTAAAAATAACAAGACTTGCTAAAAGGACTTCAACAGATGTGGATGATGCAGCAGTTGAATTCATGCAATCGATTAGACCACGTTTATATATTGTATTGGCATTTTATTTTACACTCCGCACATTAAATCTTGGTGATATTGTACAGAATATTTTTGATGTTATTGTAATAGTAATTATAGTGTTTCAAATTACACGATCAATTCAGATTGTTATTGAGTTTGTAGCACAAAAACTCAGTGATGATGAAGAGAATGAGCATGCAAAGAGTGCGGCACAGTTGCTCAGTGCTATTACAACGATTGCAGTTTGGATATTTGCCATTATTTTGATTTTGTCTAATGTGGGCGTTAATGTAACATCGCTTATTGCCGGAGTTGGTATTGGAGGCATAGCAATTGCTTTTGCACTTAAAGAAATTTTATCTGACCTTTTTTCTTCCTTTTCAATTTATTTTGACAAACCTTTTAAAGCAGGTGATTTGATAAAGGTTGGTAATGATATTGGAGAAGTGCAAAAAGTTGGGATTAAAACAACACGTATTAAAGCACGTACAGGTGAGGAATTAATCGTATCAAATAAAGACCTTACATCATCACGTGTGCATAATTATAAGCGCATGGAACACAGGAATGTAAGATTTAAGTTTATAATAGAGTTTGGTACTCCAAGTGAAAAATTGCGATTGATTTCAGAAAAAACTAAAGAAATTATAGAGCAAATGGATGATACAGAATTAGTACGTGTACATTTAAAAGAATTTGGAGAATGGGGATTTGTTTATGAGGTGTATCATAGGATAAATTCTCGCGATTTTACTTTATATAGGGATGTGCAACAAGAAATTAATTTTAGGATTGCAACAATGCTCAGTGATATGTCTGTTGAAATAGCTGTTCCAGAAAAACGATAATAAAAAACATTGTGATGATATATTTTTTAAAAGCAAATTAGCAGAAAAGAATTTCTGCGGTTTGCTTTTTTGTTTGATTTTGTTTGATTTTTTTGATATGGTTAATGATACTTTTTGATAAACATATATTTATGATTAATCCACAAAATGCAGAAGTGATGGCGCCAGTTGGTAGTTTTGAATCATTTGCAGCCGCAATTAATGCTGGGGCTGATAGTGTATACTTTGGTGTGACTCAGCTTAATATGCGTGCCAAAGCTGCTCACAATATGACAATCAGTGATCTGGCTGAAATTACAAAAATCGCACATGACAGTGGTGTGAAAACTTATCTTGTTGTAAATACACTGCTTTATGATCATGACGTTGTTGTAATGCGAAAAATTATAGATACAGCAAAGGAAAATGGAGTAGATGCTATAATTGCGTTTGATTTTGCTTGTGTAAATTATTGCAATGAAATCGACATGCCTGTGCACATGTCTGTGCAGTTTTCTATTTCAAATTATGAGACTGTAAAATTTTTTGCACAATTTACAAACCGTGTTGTGTTAGCTAGGGAACTTAATTTGGAACAAATTAAAAATATTTATACACAAATAAAGGAGGAAAATCTGCAAGGTAATGAAGGACGAGAAATGGAAATTGAAGCTTTTGCACATGGAGCTCTTTGTGTTGCTCAATCAGGAAGGTGTTGGATGAGTGTTTATACTGATAATTCTAGTGCAAATCGTGGAGCTTGTAGACAAAATTGTCGTGCAAAGTATAAGGTTACCGATGTAGATACCGGAAATGAGCTGGTGGTAGATAATAATTATATAATGAGTGCAGCTGATATTTGTACGATTGATTTTTTGGATGAAGTGTTGGATGCTGGCGTGCAGGTATTAAAAATTGAGGGTAGAGGTCGTTCACCAGAATATGTGGCAACTGTTGTAAAAACTTATAAAAAAGCATTAAAAGATATAGAAAATGGTGTGTATACAAAGGAAAAAATCAAAGAATATTTTGTAGATTTAAAAAAAGTATTTAATAGAAAGTTATCACACGGAAATTATTATTTAGGTAGAGAAATCGTGGAATATAGTGATGTGCATGGCTCTAGGGCAACACATGAAAAAGAATTTATAGGACGAGTAACTCATTATTATCCAAAAGTGAATATCGCAGAAATAAAAGTTGATACAGGAAATATAAAACAGGGAGATGAATTTTTGTTTATTGGTAAGACTACTGGTGTATTGGATGGAAAAATTAAAGAATTAAGAGTAGATGGTAAGAAATTTAAAAGTGCTAAAAGGGGCGATATAATTACTTTTGAAGTTTCCGATAGAGTACGTATAAATGATAAATTATATATTGTAAAGAAAAAAGAAAAATATCAAAATGAAAGATAAATTTTATCATGAGAGTAGACGATGATGAATTTTGTGTTATTATATATTTATAAGAAATAATATTATATATTTATGGGAACAAATAAAATAACGGTTAGTCACAAGAGAAATGATTGTATAGGCTGTGGAGCTTGTACAATGGCAGCGCCAGATCAATGGTCAATGAGTGAAGAGGATGGTAAAGCAACACTGAAGGGAGCTCAGTGGAAAGGTGAAGAATTTATGGTTGGTGAAATTGATGAAGATGCACTTGAAGCAAATAAGGAAGCAGCAGATTCATGTCCTGTGCAAATCATTAAAATCAGTGGATATAATAATTAGTATATTTTTCAAAGAATATTTTGTAGAGACGCATTGTGATGTGTCTTTCTTTTTATGTAATTTATGTGCAATAAAAAATTGGTAGACAAAATAAATAAAGATTGTTATTATATCTAAGTTAGTTATTCTAGTAAGTCAATACAAAATACGGAGGGAAAAACATGAGTAGTGCAAGTGTAGAAGGCAGACTAAAAGTTGTTATAGTTGAACAATTATCGGTTGAGCCTGAAAAAATAGACCCAGAATCATCCTTTGTAGATGATCTTGGTGCAGATTCACTTGATTTAGTTGAGCTGATTATGGCGTTGGAAGAGGAATTTGATATTGAAATTCCTGATGAAGAAGCAGAAAAAATTACAACGGTATATGCCGCACTCGCTTACATCAATGATAAACTTGAATAACGTTAGTTTAATCATCCATGAATAAATT
>JALWAF010000155.1 GCA_027016355.1 Candidatus Moraniibacteriota bacterium
GAAAAAAAATATAATTGTACATTTAATTAATTTTTTTTTAATATGAGATTTAAAAGAAAGAAGACAGAAGACGCAACACAAGCGAGTGTAAAGGAAATTGCACAACCACAAAAAAATAAAAAGAAAAAATGGATTATTATTGGTGTAGTAATATTATTATTGGCTACTGCTGGTTTTGGTGTGTCAAAAGCTGTTAATAAATTCGCGCCAAATAGTAAAGTATTGAAGAGTTTGGTAAAAACATTGCCTCTTGTAGAAAACAAACTTGATGGAGAAGAAGAAGGTCGCATAAACATTGTTTTGCTGGGCATGCGCGGTAAAGGTGTTACTGGTGGTGGCACACTAGCAGATACAATCATGGTTGCTAGCATAAAAATACAAAAAAATTCAGAAGGTAAAGATATTTACAAAGTATCAATGGTCTCTATTCCTCGTGATTTGTATGTTACGATGCCAGGTACAACATCGAATATGAAAATTAATACCGTATATCACTATGGTGAAGAGAAAGGTAAAGGACAGGGTATGGAAGCAATGAAACAAATTTTGCAAGATATTACAGGTCAGCCAATGCACTATGCTGTTGAAATTAATTTTGCTGGATTTAAACAAATTGTGGACGCATTAGGCGGTGTAGAGGTTAATTTGAAGGAAAAATTTATTGAGCCAATACAATTTCATGAGCAAAAAGTTTGTGATGGCGCTAATGGAGGGGTGTTTACAGTTAAGAGTGGAGAATTCCAAAACAAAATTGATCACAGAGGGAAAGTAGTTGCACAATATCCGCTTTGTTACAATAAAAATGAAGAATGTGGAGGTGTGTTTACAGTACCAGCAGGTGTGTCAATATTAGATGGAGAAAAAGCTCTTTGTTATGTACGTGCTCGTGTAACAAGTAGCGATTTTGATAGAGCAAGAAGACAACAGGAAGTAATAGAACAATTGAAGCAAAAAGCATTATCAAAAGGTGTGTTAACTAATTTTGGTACGGTAAAAGAACTTTTTGATGCAGTTAGCGGAAATCTAAATACAGATATGGAACTTTGGGAAATGCAAAGATTCTTTGATTTATACAAAAAAATGGGTGACAATGTGGAAATTATTCATAAAGGATTGGACAATTCAGAAGAGGGTTTGCTTTATTCACATGAAGGTGATGAGCGTGGTTATATTTTGATGCCACGTGGAGACACTTATGACAGAATCCGTGAATTGTTTGCAAATATTATATAAATTGTAGTAAACGGTCATGACAGTTTACTACTTTAAATGCTAATGCCAAAAGTATCAATTGCAGTACAAAGCTATAAAAATCCAGAGATGTTGTCTTTATGTCTAAAATCTGTACAAAAATATTGTGTGGATTTAGATTATGAATTAATTGTGGCAGATGGAGAAACTGGAAATGATACAAAGATGATGATGAGGGAGGATTTTCCTAATGTTATTTTTATTCCACACAAAGATAATGTGGGTTTTGGGAAAATGGTAAATGCCTGTATTGATAGAGCAGTAGGAGAGTATGTATTTTTTATAAATTTTGATACAATTTTAGAAAAAGATACTGTAGGGAAATTTATTGCTTTTATGGATGCGAATCCAAAGATTGGTTTGGCAGGTCCGAAGCAAAAAAATTTTAATGGTAAATATGAAAATACACGATTTCGATTTTATCAACCACAAACAATTTTATATCGTCGAACGTTTCTCAAACGTTTTGCATTTGCCAAAAAACATTTAGCTTATTTTGAAATGGAAGATATTCATAGCAGTAAACCATATTCAGTTGATTGGGTAATTGGAAGCGCAATGTTTGTTCGTAAAGCTGCAATGGAAAAAGTAGGAAAAATGGATTCTCGGTTTTTCATGTATATGGAAGACGTTGATTGGTGCAGACGTTTTTGGGAAAAAGGATATATTGTATGTTATAATCCACAAATAACGATGTATCATTTTTATGGTAAAGGAAGCGCAAAGGGTGGATTGAGGGGATTACTTTTTAATAAATTAACCTGGGTTCATATATCTAGCGGTATTAAATATTTTAGAAAATATCACAATAAACCAATGCCTCGGATTATAAAAATTTGATGAAAATGTATAAATCTAAAAATAATAACACTATGGAACAATATCAACAAAATGAAAAAATAGAGCATGAACAAAAACTAAAAAAACATTCCTCGCGTATTCTGATTGTTTTTGTTGCGCTATTTTTCTCAGCAATTTTTTTTATTTTTGGATTTAGTATTGGAAAAGGACAACATGCAACTTCAGTACCATTTGATTTTGCTGTAATTGATAATAAAAATAGTAATGATGAAGTGGATTTTGCGTTGTTTTGGGATGTTTGGGATATTGTAAAGGAAAAATATGTTGACCATGATTCTCTGAAGGCACAAGACATGATAAACGGTGCAATAAATGGAATGTTGAGTGCTACGGGGGACCCCTATACTGTATTTTTGGATGAAGAAAAATTCAATGAATTGAATGAAGAGTTAAATGGAAGTTTTGAAGGGATTGGTGCGGAAGTCGGAATAAAAGATAATATTTTGACAGTTATAGCTCCATTGGAAGACTCGCCTGCTCAAAAAGCGGGACTTAGAGCTGGAGATAAGATTATAGAAATAGAAGGACAGCCAACTGGAGAATTGACAATTGATGAAGCTGTGAAAAAAATGCGAGGTCCAAAAGGTACTGAATTACATTTGAAAATCTTTCGTATGACTGATGAAAATACAGATACTGAAGATATCGTGGTTGTGCGTGATACAATTCATATTGATAGTGTGCGTGTTGAATTTTTGGATAACGATATTGCGCATATTAAACTTATGCAATTTGGGGAAGATACAATTCAAGAATTTAATCGAGTTATTGCACAAATAAAGTCGCATAAATCCAAAGGTATAATTCTTGATTTAAGGAATGATCCTGGAGGAATTTTACATACGGCCGTTGTGATTGCTAGCAAATTTTTACCCAATCATGCTGTTGTTGTAATGGAAGAAGATGCAAATGATAAACGTACAAGTTTATATACAACAGGAGCACATCCGTTTATTGATATGCCAATCGTAGTTTTACTGAATGAGGGAAGTGCTAGTGCATCAGAAATTCTTGCTGGAGCTCTAAGAGATAATCGTAGTGATGTAACAATAGTAGGCAAGCAATCATTTGGTAAGGGTTCAGTACAAGAATTGATACCAACAAGTGCAGCTACAGCAGCAAAAATAACAGTAGCAAAGTGGCTCACACCAAATGGTGAACAAATAAATAAAAAAGGAATCAAGCCAGATATAGAAGTAGAATATACAAGTGAGGACTATAAAAATGATGTAGATCCACAATTGGACAAAGCAATAGAAACAATATTAAAAAAAATAAAATAATTAAGTCTTCCGAGATATTTGTAGGATATTTACTTGACTGAGTATAAATATTTGCTATAATATACAGGACTTAATTAATTAATTTAATTAAATTATGAGTACAAAAATTATACCACTAGGTGATAATGTCTTAGTTAAACTATCAAAACCAGAATCAAAAACTGCATCTGGCATTTACATTCCAGACACAGCTTCAAGTGAAAAACCTGCAGAAGGAGAGGTGATTGCAATTGGTGACGACAAAAAGGTTGCTGTAAAGAAAGGTCAAGTTGTGATGTTTAAGAAATATGGCGGTGAGGAAATTAAAATAAACAATGAAGATCATATTATTATCAAAAATGCAGACATAATTGCAATTGTGGAATAAGTAGATTGTTAAAAATCTGAGCAACTTGCTCAGATTTTTAGATTTTCAAATCCAGATATGGACATTTGCAAAGAGAGTAAAAATGTGGTATCATGAGTCATGTTTGTGACATGTACAATATGAGTATGTGTATACAAAAAGATACAATTTAGTTATATAAAAGAAAAACACATATGATAGAGCAACAACAAGATCAAGAGAGTATGAAGGATTTTATTATCGAAGTGGTAAAAATGTTCTTCTTAGCACTTGTTATTATCGTACCTGTGCGGATGTTTCTTTTCCAACCATTTATTGTGCGAGGCGCTAGTATGGAACCTACTTTTGTAGAAAGAGAATATTTAATCGTCAATGAATTTGGATATAAAAATACTCCAGTGAGTATTTTAGGTAAGGACATTGTTACAGTAAAGCCACACAAAAATTTAGAGAGAAAAGATATTGTTGTATTTCGAGCACCTAAAGATGAAACACAATATTATATCAAACGTGTTATAGGATTGCCGGGGGAAACAGTGGAAATTAATAATGGCGTTGTAATGATTTACAACGATGATTCACCAGAAGGCCGTGTGTTGGATGAGAGTGCATATCTACCAGAAGGCCGTAAGACAAATGGTACACGCAAAGTAACACTAGATCAGGATGAATATTATGTTTTGGGAGATAATCGTCCAGCTAGTAGTGACTCAAGATCATTTGGTCCATTAAAGAAAAAAAAGATAATTGGAAAAGTGTTTATGAGGGCATGGCCTATGACGCATTTTACAATTTTTTAATATTTTTTGAAGTTCAAAAAATATATAGTTTATCAATAAATATTAATTAATCTAAAGATAATTTCCCTGTTAAATCTAGTTGGTGAGTTGCACAGGGATTAAAAATTGAGAGTTATTTGAAGGTAATTAGATAATGGAAAATTGTTAGAACCAGCTAGCTGGTGCAAAACAATTTAACAAGGTAAATATTATGGCACGAAAGAAAAAAGCGACAAAAAAAGTAGTTAAAAAGAAAAAAACTGTTAAAAAAGCTATTAAAAAAACGGTCAAGAAAAAGAAAAATGTGTCAAAAAAAGTCGTAAAAAAAACAACAAAGAAAACTTCAAATAATATTAAAAAACCTATATCAAGTATTACAAAATCATTAAAAAATGATAGTATAGTGCAACAACAGTTTGTGAAAAATGGACAATTAGCTTTGCAAACAGTTCGTGGAATGAGGGATGTTTTGCCAGGAGATCAAGCTTATTGGCAACAAATTCGTAAAATTTTTGAAAAACGATCAATAGAATATGGTTTTTCACGTATTGATACGCCCATTATAGAATTAGAAAGTCTTTTTGCAAAAGCAATTGGTGAAGATACTGATATAATTAATTCAGAATTATATACTTTTAATGCAAAAAGTGGCGATAAGGTGGCACTTAGACCAGAATTAACAGCTTCTGTGGTTAGAGCATATATTCAACATGGCATGACTATTTTGCCAAAGCCTATCAAATTATTTTCTATGGGTCCAGTATATAGATATGATAAGCCGGGAGAAGGACGTTATAGAGAGTTTCATCAAGCAGAGTTTAATATTTTTGGAGAGGATGATGCTATTTTAGATGCACAAGTTATGCAAATTGCATATAGAGTTTTACGAAGTTTGGGTATTAAAAATATTCAATTTCGTGTTAATTCAATTGGTACTGCAGAATCTCGTAAAGAATATTTAAAGTTGCTTACGGCATATTTTCGATCAAAGAAAAGTAAATTGCCATCGAAATATCGTGATATGATAAATACCAATCCGATGCGTATTTTTGATGCAAAAGATGATAAATGTATGCAAGTTTGTGCTGGTGCACCTCAAGCTATTGATCATCTTGATAAGGAGTCACGTGAGCATTTTAAAAATTTATTAGAATATTTAGATGAATTGGATCTCTCTTATATAATTGATTCGCGTTTAGTACGGGGACTTGACTATTATACACGAACAGTATTTGAAATTTCTGTTGCTGATGAACAAGGGCTTAGACATTCTTTAGGTGGAGGTGGACGCTTTGATGAATTAGTAGAATTATTTGGAGGTGAGCCGACTCCAGCAATTGGTTTTGCTTTTGGAATTGATAGACTTATCATGGAGATGAAACGAGTAAAAGCAAAGAAATATAAAGAATCACAGCCACGTGTGTTTTTAGCTCAACTTGGTGATTTAGCAAAAAAGAAAAGTTTACAATTGTTTGCAGACATTGAACAGTCTGGTATTTTAGTGGCAGAAAGTTTTGGTCGTGGGGCACTTAAAGCACAATTAAGATATGCAAGTAAATTAGGTGTTGATCTTACATTGATTGTTGGACAGCAAGAAGCACTTGATGATACAGTTATTGTAAAAAATATGATTACAGGTACACAAGAAACAATTACCAAAGATAAAGCTGTGGCTTTTGTGAAAAAAAATCTGAAAGAAACAGCAAAACTTGTCAAAAGAAAATAATTATGATAATATGAATTACTGTATATTTTGTAAAATTTTAAATAAAGAAGTGCCAGCAGAAATTCTTTATGAAGATGATAAAGTTGTGGCATTTCCTGATATTGCACAATTGGCACCTGTTCATGTTTTAATTATTCCTAAAGAACATATAACTTCAATTAATGATCTTTCGGGTGTTGTTGGTGAAGAAATTGTAGGCAGATTGCTTATGGTTGCATAAAATTCGGAACAAGAACTAGGAGTTGATAAATGTGGCTATACATTATTGTATAGTG
>JALWAF010000156.1:0-5550 GCA_027016355.1 Candidatus Moraniibacteriota bacterium
AGCACACTATGATGATTACATATGGAAGTATGAAGGTGAGGCTTGGTTTGTGCCTTCAAATTAATAAATATTAAAAAGCTATTACAAATAATTTATAGTATAAAATTGAATAATTAATTAAAATATGAGGAAACAAAAGGCAATAATATATATTATTATAGCAATTGCAGTACTGTTTAATGGTTATAATGTATATGCAAAAACAAAGTTGATTGAACCCACAGCTAACTCTATTTATTTTAGTGCTTTTCCTGATTTTGGTGGTCCTGAGGACGATGTTACTACTAGTCGTATTACAGACTTCGAAGGTCTTGCTGGCAAGGACATTACGTGGGCAGAATTTTCACTCAATTGGTTAAATGGCATTGTCTATCCACAAGATAGTATTCATACAATACATAATCAGGGTGTTTTTCCATTATTGCGTTTGATGCCGCGAAGTGACTTTGACGAAGGCCATCAAGAAACTGTATATTCTTTGCAAAAAATTATCGATGGTGAATTTGATGTTCAACTACATCAAATGGCTCAAGATGCTAAAGCAGATGGCATACCCTTTGGTGTTGATTTTGCTGTTGAGCCGACGGGAGATTGGTTTGGCTGGAGTGGAACTTTTAATGGAGGGGGAACTACCGATCAATATGGTGATCCAAGTTATCCAGATGGTCCAGAAAGATGGCGTGATGCGTATCGTCATATTATTGATATTTTTCGTGCAGAAAATGTGACACATGTTACATGGTTTTTTCATCCTGATATTCAGAGGGAACCGGATGAAGAATGGAATAGTCCAAAATATTACTATCCTGGAGATGATTATATTGACTGGATTGGGATAAGTATTTATGGTGCACAAATTCCAGTTGCCTCAGAAGATTGGGTGTTATTTTCAGAACTTTTAACAGATCAACATCAATTAATTACGGAAATTAGCAATCAAAAACCATTTTGTGTATTGGAATTTGGTGTGACAGATGATTATCCGTCAGAGAGTAAAAGTGATTGGCTCAGTAATGCTTTTGCTACGATTTTAGACAATCCATATATTGATTTTAAAGCGATAAATTATTGGCATGAAAATTGGGAAAATGAAGATACAGGTAATCCAGAGACAAAATTACGCATTGACTCATCTCCAGGGGTATTAAATACATTTCGTAGCTTGATTAGTAATAGTCGGTTTATATCATCTGCACGTTTGTCAAATCATCCCAGTCCACTCTACCGTTTCTGGAGCAAAAAAAATAAATCTCACTTCTACACAGCAAATGAAGAAGAAAAAAACTATATCACAGAACATTATGGAGATGTTTGGAAATACGAAGGAATTGCAAATGATGTATTTACAACTCAAGTATCAAATTCAACACCTGTATATAGATTTTGGAGTAAAAAGAACAAAGGACATTTTTATACAGCAAGTGAAGAAGAAAAAAATTATGTCATAAATCATTATGATGATTATGTATGGAAGTATGAAGGAATAGCATATTATGCATATTCAACACAACAATCAAATACAAAACCAGTATATAGATTTTGGAGTAAAAAAAATAAACATCACTTCTATACAGCAAGTGAAGAAGAAAAAAACTATGTAATAGCACACTATGATGATTACATATGGAAGTATGAAGGTGAGGCTTGGTTTGTGCCTTCAAATTAATAAATATTATGTTACAATTATATTTATGTAAAATAAGTTTAAATTAAAAATACCTATAAATTAAGTCAACCCCCAATAAATAAGCCAATCCATAAATAATATCATTCATCTAAATTACCTAAGTACAAGTCAAACAACGATAGGCTACAAAACCCTATCATAGACGATATATTCGATCAGTTACCTATACGAGCTTCATTAAAGAGCTCAGATGATGCTAATACGACAATGGATCTCCGAATTATGAAAGCAGTCTCAAAAAAGGACTATAAATTTTAGCGGAGTATCCTATCGTTGTTTGACTGGTACAAATTCATTAAATGGTTGTTTATCAGTTAACATTGCAAAGATAACGCTACATAGCTTACGAGCAGTAGCAACCTTTGCTTTACCAACACCCTTGTTCTTTTTCAACTTAAAATAGTATACCGACAACTTATTTTCATTACGACATCCTGAAGTAATAGCATCTACCAAAGATTTTCTGAGCCATTTAGAGCCTCTTTTAGTAATTCTTCCTGTACGTATCTTCTCAGCAGAAGCATAAGTAGATGGAATAAGTCCAGCATAAGCACATAGTTTTTTAGCAGAAGGAAACCTAGATATATCACCAATTTCAGATTTAATCATTAGTGCTGTATAATAACTAATACCAGGAATAGTCATAAGTAATTTACAGTCATAGTCATTATTTGCAATAGCTTTAATTTCAAATGATATTTCATCTATCTGTTTATTTAAAAAATCTAAAGTATCAAGATATCTATTAAGTTCATCTCTATATATTTTACGTACCTTAACACTTCTCAAAAACTCCATACCAGCTTTTCCATAAATAGATGAGAATGAATGAGAAATATCAGCTTTAAACAAAACAGCATGTATTTTATTCTTAATTTTAGTTCGAATAACAACATACTCAGCTCTCTGTCGTACAAGCTCTTTTAAATCTCTAACAGATCTAGGTTGAATATATGCAGTAGGTAAAAAGTTAGTTCGAAGTAAATCTGCTAATACACGAGAATCTACCTTATCATTCTTAATACGAGCAAAAGCTACGGCTTTTGTTTGTAAAGGATTGGAAAGGACAACATTACATCCTAAAGTTTCAAGTTTCTCGTAAAAGGGAATCCAATTCATAGTTGATTCTACTGCAATATAGTCATCAACATGATCTTTGAAGAATGTATTAATTGTCTTGGGTGTATTGGCAATTTCAATTTGTTTGTCAATTACACCCTCCTTATCCATCACAGTGATGTAACACGTTTTTTTGTGGAGATCAACTCCAATATATTTACTCATAGAGTTTTATGTTAATAATTACGCTTAGTTACATTATATATTGATAGCTTATTAATTTATAGCATTATGAAAAATAGCATAAATGAAATTAATGTTTCGGTAATTGTATTGACATATAATGGCTTGTCAGATTACTTAAAATATACTTTTGAAATGATAAAAAAACAAGCGTGTAGTTTTGAGTATGAAATTATTATTATTGATTCAAGTTCAACTGATGGAACTGTTGAATTTATAAAAAGACAAGACAATGTTATTTTTCATCAAATAGAAAAAAAGAATTTTGGACATGGTAAAACACGGCAATTGGGTGTTGAAATAGCAAATGGTGAATATGTTGTATTTGTCTCTCAGGATGCCACTCCTATCAATAATCAATGGCTTGAAACATTATTTAAAAAAATTAAAGATAATCAAGAAATAGTTGCTGTATCTTCTAGGATTTTACCGAGGGACAATGCTTTAGCCATAAGAAAATATAGCATTCTTTCAGAGTGGCCTGCATCTACAGAAGATTTTATTATTAATGATATAGAAAAAGGGGAATACAAAATGCATGATGTTAGCGCTATTTATAGAAAAGATTTTTTGATTAAATATAAATTTGACGATGTTGAATTTGGCGAAGATGTTCTTATTGCGAAAAAAGCATTAAAAAATGGATTTAAAATTGCATTTTCTGCAAAATCAATAGTTGAGCATTCTCATGGTTATGCGATTATACCTGTATACAAAAGAAATGTTATTGACGGCAGGTTCAATCGTAAATATTTGCAAAGAGATACGATTACCTCAGTAGATGCTATTTTGAATAAAACTTATCTATTAATTAAAAGAGATTTGCAAAATTTAATACATGATAATATTTCTTTGTTCCAAAAAATTATTAATATTGTATATAGCCCTTTAATTCATCTTGCTGAAGCGTTTGGACAATACAAAGGTAATAATAAGTTATGAAAATATTATATATAATTCATGATTATTGGCCAGATCATTTGGCTGGTAGTGAAAATTACACACATTATATTGCGCATGAGATGGCTAGTCTTGATCATGAGGTTTTTGTGTTTGCTACTGAGAAGAATTATAAGGATGATTATAGTGTTGAGAGATATGTGGAGGATGTTGAAGGTTTAGTAATTAAAAATGAGAAATTAAGAATTAAGAATGAGAAAAATGCTTGTAATGATGATGGTTGTGAAGAAAAGATTCCGGGTCAATGTGGTGAAATAGGTGGTAGAGCCCGGAATGACAGTGTGGGAGTGAGTGTTGTTAAAGTGCATAAACAGAATAGTGGTATGCGTTCTTTGGATGATTCTTATGAAGATAAGCGAGTTTATGATATTTTTGTGAATATTTTTGAAGAAATTAAACCTGATGTTGTGCATATTCAGCACTTATTAAATTTATCTATTGATATTGTGGATTATGTAAAGTCAAAAAATATCCCAATTGTGTATACACTGCATGATTTATGGCTTGAGTGTTTTAATGTAAATAGACTTACTACGGATGAGCAAAATTTGTGTTCTGAAGCTTCTGTAGACAAATGTATGAAATGTTATAAAATGCCTTATTTTATTCAAAAACAAAATATATTAGACAAAATATATTTAAAATCAACGCGATTAATTGGATATGATAAAAAAATTAAAAAACAAAAAATACAAAAAAGAAATAAAGAAATGAAAGAATTGACTAACAAAATAGATTTATTCATTTCTCCATCAAAATACATAAGAGATGAATTTATAAAATGGGGGATACCGGAAAATAAAATTATATATTCTCGCAATGGGATGAGGGTAATTAAGAATGAAAAAGTAAGAATTAAGAATGAGAAAAATTCTCGCAAAGACAATCAAGATAAGTGTGATGAGGGAGATTGCTACGTCGTACCTTCTCGCAATGACGAAGGCGGTTGTGAAGAAAAGATTCCGGGTCAATGTGGTAAAATAGGCGGCGGAGCCCGGAATGACAAGGGCGGTAATGTTGAGCGAGATTGCTACGTCGTACCTCCTCGCAAAGACAATGATGTGATTAAGTTTGTGTTTACTTCGCATATGCATAAACTTAAAGGTGTGGATGTGTTACTGGAAGCTTGTAAGATTTTGCAAAGTAAAAATGTAAATAATTACGAAGTGCACTTGTATGGCAGAAAAAGCAAAAACGAAGAAGAGAGACAGGAATTTTTAGATAGAGTTAACAAATTGAATTTTGTTTATTATAAAGGAGTTTTCGAAAATAATGAGATAAATAATATACTTATGGATAAAGATTATTTGATACTCCCATCTATTTGGCCAGAAAATGCACCACTTGTGATAGATGAGGCATATCTTAATAATGTGCCTTGCATTGTATCCAATATAGGAGGCATGGCTGAAAGAGTAGATAATGGTGTAAATGGATTACATTTTAAAGTTGGAGATGCGCAAGATTTAGCTAGTAAAATGGAATACGTAGCAAAAAATAGAAATATCAGAGAGAAATTTGTAAAAAATATTCCACGAGTTAAAACTATTGAAGATAATGCTGATGAGTTAATGAATATTTATAAAAGTATTATATAAAAT
>JALWAF010000156.1:5560-6459 GCA_027016355.1 Candidatus Moraniibacteriota bacterium
ATATTGCAGCATATAATTGGAGTGTGGCAAAGAATTGGGGTGATTATTATTTTGCATTATCATTAAAAAAATATTTTGAACGTGCTGGGTGGAGTGTGTCTATTAATACTTTAGATGAGTGGAATAAAAATAATTTTGATTATTCAGTTGTTTTGACTTTGCGAGGTCTAAATAAATATATTCCAAAGCCGTGGCATATTAATTTAATGTGGAATATTTCACACCCTGATGAAATTGATGTAGCGGAATATAATATGTATGATCATGTACTTATAGCATCATCACTTATGACTCAGCAAATTAAAAATAATACTAATGTAAATATTTCTACAATGTTGCAATGCACTGATCCAGAATTGTTTAAAATTCCCGGAAAACGAAAAATAAATGGTGGTATTTTATTTGTTGGAAGCTCCAGAGGAGAATATCGTGATGTTGTAAAAAAAGCTATTGAAGGTGGATTTAATCCTCATATTTATGGTAAAGGTTGGGATGATTTTGTGGATAAAAAATATATTAAAGGAGAGTTTATTTCAAATACAGATTTGTACAAATATTATAATTCAGCTATTGTAGTATTAAACGATCATTGGAATGATATGGCTGAAAAAGGATTTGTTTCAAACAGGATATACGATGCACTCGCTACGGAAGCCATTGTTTTGTCAGATAAGCCTCTTGGTATGGAGAAGGAGATGGAACAGTTTATAAATTTTTACACAAATAGAGAAGATTTTGTTTTTATTTTAAAAGATATTATAATAAATAATTGTAAATATAGACAAAAATCAAAAGATGCACGTAGTTTTATAATAAAAAATCATACATTTGAATTACGAGTTAAACAAATTATTGATACATTACATAAATTATATACAAAAAAATGAAAACATTAATAT
>JALWAF010000157.1 GCA_027016355.1 Candidatus Moraniibacteriota bacterium
ATAGCTAAAATATGACTTAAAAATTAACTAGCTATGGTAACACTATTTATGAGATATGCACTAGAGCTTCGGTAACATTCTTTATGAGGTATAACGTTGACTTTTATGTTTTTTTCGTGTATAATTAAATTAAGAAGATTGAAGAGTGGGTGACTTTTCCTTCGGAAAAAATCAAATCATATTTGCTTGGGGGATATGGGTGGATTTTTAACGAAGAATAAGGTATATCCACTTTTTTATTTTTTTAATAAGTCTTTACTTTCTAGTAAGCTTATATTACTAATTAATATGCTAAATAAGTATATGCAAAAACAAAAACAAAAAAGCATTGCAAAAAAACGAGGGCTATATATTGCTCTGGCATTAGCTCTATTCATAGGGGCTCCTGTACTTGGTGCTATTTTGGTGCAAAACTTTACACAATGGGATGTAGTAGTTGATACACCTCCAATAGCGAAATTACAAGGTGCAGATGCTAATTATGATGGAGATAATGATGATTCAACAGGCTATTTACAAGTAAATCTTGGAAATACCATTTCAAATAATGACAATACACTTGGAACGCCGGGAACAACTGCAACAAATTTATCTCATGAGGAGATTACATTTACATGTTTTGCAGGAGATAGAACATATTATACAGACGTAATTCAATTAGATAATACAACTGCTGGAGAAGATTGGGATGTAACATTAACAGTGGAAGCAGACTTAGCTGGGAACGCTGCTGTGGCTGATACATTTACAGCAGGTGATGCTGATATTTGGTTGTTTACTTCTGATCAAGACAGCACGGGAGGTGCTATTACAGAAATACCAAATCCAGGTAATTATGGATCACTTACAGAGTGGTACAATGCTGCCGCACCAAATGGGGCAATTCAGTTGGAGGTTGTAGCTGGTACAATGAGTGTAGCTCAAGCAACTACAGGACCATTTACAGTACCGTCAGGACAACAACGACAATTAGGTTTAGTTGTTGATTGTGGTGCAAATATGGTTGATACAGAGACTGGAACTTTTCGTCTTACTGTTGCTTCATCACCACACTAATTTTGATTTAGTCAAATCAAAATTGACGTAGGTATTTAGAGTTAAAATGTGGGTGGAAAGTTTAAGTGTCTTGATTGCACTTCGCTTTTCACTCACATTTTCTTTTATTTATATATTTATGGATCAATAATGCAAAAGCAAACCAAAGACAATCAAAAAAATGAAAATTCTGTAAGAATTGCAAGATTCTATGTGATTCTTATTGTTATTTCTATAATTGTAATGATTGTTGCAGCATATATTACATATGGATATGATGGGTATGTGGGACATATTTCGTTTGAAAATAAAAAAACAACAAAGAAAAATAATGTAAATAAGAATAAATTGAGAAATAAATTGAGCATAGGTGCAAATCTTTCGAATGTGCCGGATGACAGTATAATTGAAGATATACTTAATGATACGATTCCAAATGTGTGTAAATATGATGATGCTACAGATAAAATAAAAAGAAAATGTAAGAAAAAACCACTAACTTGCTTGAAATCATATGAAATCAATAAAATTTTAGTAAAAGATGTACAACATCAAGATGAATTATTTATCGAGCTATTAACAGGTAAAGTAGTGCAAAAAAAATATACAGTTGTCATAAATCTTGCCAATGGTAATGAGGTATTGAGTAAAGGTGGTGAGATTGATAGGAAGCGGTGTCGTAAATTGGAAAAAGAAGAAACAAAAAATCACATTATGAATGATGATCCTTCAATTTTGAAAAACGGCGATGACCCGTTGTCTTCACAATATGTAGAAACAAAAGCAAATAAGTAAATTGATAAAATCAAAATTTATAGAACACAAAGGACCTATAAAATATGGG
>JALWAF010000158.1:0-5561 GCA_027016355.1 Candidatus Moraniibacteriota bacterium
CCTGTGTCACTTCTCTTATTAAATGCAAAATCAGCAGGATTTTCTTTTCCTTTTAATTCTTCTATCACTGCAATATCACAACCCTCTGGTCCATCCCCACTTTCTAATTTTTGTTTAAAATCATCCGACATTTCAATATCTGTAATTGTCATTGAACCCTTCCAATCTCCCGCAATTTCATCTATGGTTGGATACATTCCTACTCCAAATTGTTCCTTGAGATACTCTTCATACTTTTTCTTTCCATTCGGCTCAGAAAAATATTTTTTTGCTGCAATTATAATTTGAGCTGTTGATATTTTTTTATCAGACAGTCCAACATTACCATTTGTAATTTCACTACGATTTGCATCCATCATCATTTTTTTAGCAAAATGATGCATAATTTCCATTTTTTGCTCATAAGTATATCCTTTTTTATTTAATGTCTGCGGACCAATTCCCTCTACAAAAACACTTTTTTCTTCAAATGCATCAAATAACATTTTTAATTGATCTTCTTCTTTTTTGATTTTTGCCTCTTGTTTTTCTCTGTCTGCAAATTGTTTTTTATACTGTTGTTTTACACGAGCATGCACCACTTCTATTTCTCTTTCATTTAATTTTGGCATGCCTGCGTCAGCACGAATTGCATTTTCTTTTTTTACAGCTTCCAATTCTAATTGCCTACTAATACCTCTCATCTGATTCCATATGCCTTCAAAATCACCTTTATCTACATTATAGCCCCAGAAAACTCCATCAGCACCATTTTTGTAAGCTTCATATGCAGCCTCTACTTCACTATTTTTCCAACTATTAATTTGCCCATCAATTACCTCTGCTGCAATTTTACCAGCAGTTACTATGAGAAATTTATCAGCAATTTGTTCTCCTATTATTTTTGCAGCGTCTTTGTACTTTCCCTCAGCTACATATCCAGCAGCTTCTCCAACCTTAGCTATATCATCTGCTGCACCTACCACACCGCCCAATGCATCTTTGAATGCAGATGCTGGGACATTATTTGCAATAGTTGCTCCTGCTAGTAATGCTGTTTTTTGAGCTGCACCCTCAGTGTCACCTTTTTGATACAAATCATATATTTCTTTATAACTTTCTGCATCTGCAACTTTTTCAAAGATCTTTTCTTGCATTTTTGGGTCAGTAATTCCCATTTTTGCAAGTGTCATCGCAACAATTTGTTGTGTCACATAGTCTGATTCATTATTAGTGTTGTCACGGATTACATTGTCCAATGCTTGAGAATGTATAAACTGCTCAGTAATCCTTGTCTTCTGGGAAATCTGTGGCGCAAACAAACTAAAATGATATGCATCGAATGTCATTGTACCACCATCCATATCTACCTTGGCTGGTTTTATATATTCCCAGTTCTTGCCATCATAGCAACCTACACGCAAAAAACTTTCATCTGCATCTTTTGAAATTTTAGTTTTATCAAAAGCCATTGTGATAGTAGTAGGCTCATCAAACCTTACAAAATTTTTGCCTTCTGCGGATATTTCTATTGGAGAACCTAGCAGCGTTGCATCTTTTTGTGCTGGTATAGTTTTAGGAGTTTCAATTTGAACTTTTTGAGCATCTCCAAAAGCGCCTTTTTTTACAACTGCTACAACCTTATTTTGTTCCAAAGAGCCAAGTGTCGCATCTTTATCACTAGAGGTTTCTGCTGTTATAGCCTCTGGTATATTTATATCATAATTAGCAGTTTCCTCTTTGCTACATCCAAACAAAACAATTGTACTTACCAAAAAAATGCTCAGCAAAAATATTTTGTTTTTCATACGCTTATGTAGATAATTATTATAGTTCTATAGTACACCCTGTTTCATATAATTTACAATACTCAAAAAAATTTTATATTGTGGGTAAAGATGTATCTCCCTACTCGAAAAACGGGTCGCAACCTACCTACCGGCAGGCAGGTGCGCCTCTACATTATTCATTAACTTTTTCAGTTGCCCATTCAATTGCAATTTCTATATCCTCAAGTGTAGGATTTTTTTTAACCTTATGAGCATCCATTACTTTTTTTATAGTCTTTGGTATATCTAGATATTCACACTCCCCTGCCAAGAACTTTGCCACCATTGCATCATTTGCCGCGTTCATTACCGCAGGCATTGTGCCACCTGACTCCATAGCATCAAATGCATATCCTAGACAAGGAAATCTATCCAAATCAGGTTTTGCAAAAGTGTAAGATGTATCAAACTTGTGTCGCTTTACTGCCTCATCCCATCTATCTGGATAACTCAGAGCATACTGAATAGGAAGTCGCATGTCAGGTTCAGAAATCTGAGCAATTATTGAATTGTCAGAATATTCTACCATTGAGTGAATCATGCTCTCTGGATGAATTACAACTTGTATATCTTTTGGCGCTACATCATAAAGCCACATAGCCTCAATTACTTCAAATCCCTTGTTCATAAGAGTGGCAGAATCTATCGTAATTTTTGCTCCCATATTCCAAGTTTTGTGGCCAAGTGCATCTTCAATTGATACATCTTTCATTTGTTCTTTTGTATAATCTCTAAGTGCTCCGCCTGAACAAGTGACCACAAGTGAACGAATTGTCTTTTTATCCTCACCATTCAAACATTGAAAAAGCGCGCTGTGCTCCGAATCAATTGGCATGAGCATCACATCATTTTCACGAGCTTCCCTCATCACAATTTCGCCGGCAGCCACAAGAGTTTCTTTGTTTGCTATCGCCACATTTTTCTTTTTCCTTATAGCTTCAATAGTTGCTCGTATGATAGTAAGTCCCACAGTTGCAGTTATAAAAGTATCATGACCATCCATCACAGCAATTTCTTCTAGTATTTTCGGACCGGTGATAACTTTAACATCAGTTTTTTCCTCTAACTCTTTTGCTCTTTGTTCATCTGCCACACCTACTACCTCTGGTTTAAATTCCTCAATTTGCTCCAAAAGCAAATCCACATTCCCTCCCCCAGCACTAAGTGCAAAAACTTCTAACTTATCTGGATAATTACGCACAACATCCAATGTCTGCGTACCCACTGATCCAGTGCTCCCCATAAGCGCAATCTTTTTCATATGATTTTTATTAATTAATTATTTACATATTAACAGCCTTGAGATCTCTCCACTTCGCTAAATGCTACGGTCGAAATGACATAATAAAGAAGTTATCATCTTGAGCAAATTTTTTATCATATATCACGTATATCTTGTCATCTTGAGCGTAACGTAGTGAAGTCGAAAGTTCTCAAAACTTCAACAACATAAACAAACTCACAAGTTATCATACAAATCTTTCCAATCTGGATTTTTCATTTCTATCAACCATTTTTTCTTATTTCTATTCCACTTTTTCAATTACTTTTCTCGTTCCAATGCACTCATTACATCAGTTGTTTGTTCAAAATAAACTAACTTATCAACATTATATTTTTTTGTAAATCCTTCTACACACTTATTTTTGTGTTCCCAAATCCTTTTTTGCAAATTACCTGTAACACCAATATATAAAACTTTTGTATGACTTGCCAAAATATAAACACAGTATTGTTTCATGTTGTATTTATTATATACTTATAATTTAATATTTTGAGATCTCTCGACTCCGTTATCACTGCGCTCGAGATGACAAAGACGGTAAAAATATGTCATTTCGACTGCAGCGAAGCGGAATGGAGAAATCTCAAAACCTTCACATCAACAAAAAACTCTCGGCACAAGCTAAGAGTTTTAATTATCATCTTAAATAATGTTTTAATGTATAAATCCAATCTTCATCGATGTTACCATTGGCTGCATCAGATTCTTTTTGACCCAGTAACCACTCAAGCCAACCTCTATCACTTCGTGCCACATCTGCTACCAACTCTCCTTTGTGTTTTCCAAATGTAATTCTTTTTATAAGCATCGGCTCTTGTGTGATTTTGATCATCTTTTCTATCACTTCGTCATGAGTTAATTTTTCTTTCATTTTATCATACATTCTTTCAAATACAGCCTTAAGCACTCTCACATCTCCAAGTGCATCATGAGCCACCACATCCTCAATCTCCAGCCCTAAATAATAACGCAAATATTGCAACCGATAAGCAGGAATCTCACTTTTAATATCTAGCACTTGTGCTACTTTGTAAGTATCAATACTTTTTTCAACTTTTATGCCCTCTTTCTCAATCATCCCTATATCATAGGGAGCATTATGAGCCACAAAAACAGCTCTCTTATTTTCCAAAATATCTTTTAATTCTTTATAAAACTCCGAGTTCTGAAATTTTTCCTTATTCTTCAAATGTTTGTCTGTAATATGAGTAATTTCCATAGCTTCAATATCCATATTGCGACCCGGATTAAACATTGCTTCTTTTTCGGTTCCCTCAAAATCATAAGCAACCTGCACAAGCCTATCCTCATCACCAAGTCCAGTAGCCTCCACATCCAGAAACAATAAGTTTTCAAATTTTTCTTTGTTCATAATTTTTTATAAAAGCAAACTTTCTTTCATTGTACTTTCTCATCACATCTTTTGCAAATCTTGGATACCTTAAAAGGTACCTCTTAAGGTATCCCGATCTCTAATTACCTTAGTATCATCCATATCCATCAAATTCACAATTTTGGCTGATCTTGAAAACAAATAAATTATTCTTTTGACTTTATTTAAACAAATCTTGAACGTCTTCCCATGTTAATTTTTTAAACATATCTTTATTTTCACCTACTAAATTATTAAATAAATTTTGTTTTTTCTGTTGTAATTTAACTATCTTTTCTTCAATAGTACCCTTAGTGATTAAGCGATAAACATTCACTGATTGTGTTTGTCCCATCCTATGTGTTCTATCAATTGCTTGATTTTCTACACTAGGGTTCCACCATGGATCAAAAATGATTACATTATCTGCTGATGTTAAATTTAATCCAACACCACCAGCCTTCAAACTAATTAAAAATACTTGTTTTTCTTTATTTGAGTTAAATTCATCAATCACCTTTTGACGATTACGAGTTTGTCCCGATAAATATAATGACTCAATTTTATTTTTTTGCAATTCTGTTTCTAAAATGTCAAGCATCTTAGTAAATTGACTAAACACTAATACTTTTCTATTCGCATTTACAATTTCATCAATCAATTCATTAAAGGCCTCTAACTTAGAAGAGCTATATTTTTCATATTTTTTATCTTTAAGTAACAAAACTGGATGATTGCAGACTTGTCGTAATTTAGTCAATCCTGCTAAAATATGAATTTGTGATTTAGCAAAACCCTTTTGTTCTACAGCATCAAAAATTTTACTTTTAACGTTAGCTAAAATTTCTTGATAAAGAATATTTTGTGAATTATCCAGCTCACACTCAATAATTTTTTCCACTTTTGGTGGTAATTCTTTTAAAACCTTGTCTTTAGACCTTCTTAACATAAAACATGTGGTTTTTTTATGTAATTTCTTCAAAGCTTCTGCATTATTTTCTTTCATTATTGGTTTCAAAAACTTTTGAGAAAATACTTTATGAGAACCCAAAAATCCAGGCATCAAAAAATCAAATATTGACCATATTTCTTGTAC
>JALWAF010000158.1:5571-6135 GCA_027016355.1 Candidatus Moraniibacteriota bacterium
ATCAGCATCTACTTGTTTTACAAATTGAGCATTTTTTGTACGATGATTTTTTATCATTTGTGCTTCATCTAATACACAATAATTAAATTTGTTTCCTTGTTTTTTATAAACATCAAAATCTTTTTGAAGCAGTGGATAGGAAGTAATGACCAAGTCATTATTTTTTATTTGTTGAATTTTTTCTTTACGTTCATTTGGTGTTCCATCTATTACAATTACTTTCATTTCTGGTAGAAATTTTTTTACTTCCGCTTGCCAATTGTATAATAAAGTTTTTGGACAGATGACTAAGGATGGTTTATTTTTAACTTTATTCATATAAAGTAAGACTAATGTTTGTAAAGTTTTTCCAAGTCCCATATCATCTGCCAAAATGCCCGCAAATCTATACTTTCTCAAGAAATAAAACCAATCAACTCCCTCTATTTGATAATCTCGCATTACTTCTTTCAAATTTGTGGGTAAATTTACCTTTTCTACAGGCTTTCCTGATTTAGCTTCATTCATAAATTTATCAAAACCTTGATCCAATTTTGCATTATAATAATCTGAATTAGTAAAAAC
>JALWAF010000158.1:6145-6431 GCA_027016355.1 Candidatus Moraniibacteriota bacterium
TTATTACTCACTTTAAGTAAGTCACCCTTATCAGTTTTTATAAATTCATCTTTGTTCTCAATATATTTTTTCAAAATATCTAATGTAATCTTATCCTTCCCACAATAACATTCAACATCAAAAGCTAACCAATCCTTATCCACATCAATATCCACATCAAAATCAGCCTTAAAAACCTCTTCCTTAAATATAAATTCATCATGTAGAAAATGTATTGGATATCCCATTTGCTCAATAAATAACCAAAAATTATGATAATGCTTCCAAATTTTTTTATATCCTCTTA
>JALWAF010000159.1 GCA_027016355.1 Candidatus Moraniibacteriota bacterium
ATCTTGATAGAGTGTTTTGTGTCTTGTTGATTTTAAACCCTTTGACATGCTGACAGATTTTATCTTCATGTCTGGGCTTCCGTTGTTAGTTGAGTGTCCTGGGTTTATTACTGTTGTGTCTGGTGGATGATAACTACTCCCATCAGAGTTATATACCTCATCACACATATTCCTATCACGGGCAGTAATCCAATTAGAATCAGTTCTGTGTTCTGCAACTTGGTTTACATTACCATTGAACTGATAGTGTTTCCATCCATTCCAACAATTTGTATCTCCGCCAGATTCCCAACAGAGAATTGGACCATTGGTTTCTTTGGAGCAACGATAGCTTGGTGCAATTATGTGCGTGTGATTACCTTCGGTGTAGATTTGAGGATTTTGGTCGGTGCCAATACCACCTGAACTATCCCAAGGATCAGAACCAAATCCACAGCTGTAGGGTTCAAAATCTTTATATTTTTTCTCCTCTCCCATTTTCCAAACAACCCTATCATAATCCTGAAAAAACTTATTCCCCCAGAACATAGTGAAAGGACTTCTAAGATTAAAGAATACCGCACCCATTTCAGAGTGAGTCATCAACCAAGATGTCAATGCGGTTCTAACAGACAATGTATACTGCCCATAAACATCCGAATAATCGTCCCTAATTTTCTCCATGTCTCCGACTAACTGAACTTGAATTTGAAATGTTCCAGGAGTCAATTCTTGATGATCGGGGAACCGAAATGTCACAGTATACCACTTCTTGATAATCAACTGAGTTGGATCACTAATTGCCAAAGTGTGTACTTCATGATCATCACCCATGTGATTCTCTCTGTAAAGAACGCCTGATGGCAAATCGTTATCAACAATCTCATAATCATCATTGTCAAAAACGCTATTACCATTAGTATCATCAATTACATCAATTTCAAACCCTAAAGCCCCGAATCTGAAAACCTCAAAAACCTTTAGATAAAGCTAAAATTTGATAACCAAGAAGAATTCTGATGTAATGAACAAAGTATCCACGAACTGAACGAGGGAAAGAAGAAACAAGATGTAATCTTGTTTTTAAAATTCCAAAAACTGATTCTATTCTAGATCTTTCAGAAAGAATATGATTTTGAAATGGCGTAGCCATTTTTTTATCCTGTTTTGGAAAAGGTGGAGATATGATAATAGTTCTATATTTTTTATGCATTATTTTTCTCATTACACTTGCTCCATAAAGTGTGTCTCCTACTAATATTTTTACATTATCATTTAATAAATTAGGTAATTCTTGAGCATCATATTGACTGGCAGGTGAAAAAGTAAAATTACATAGTTGACCTTTAATATTTGTAGTAGCATGTAATTTGAAACCATAGTGCCATCCTTGCCAGTTTTTACCAAAATTTACTAGGTTTTTAGCTACTTTATAGTTTTCTGCACGCTTTAATGTACAAACTTCTAGCATGGTAGAGTCTACAAATTGTAATTCATCATTTTGTAATAATTGATTTAATAAATAATACATCATAGGTGTTACCTTATGACATTGAGCTACAAAGTTTTTATACTTTGATATTTTAGGAAATTCTTTGTTTAAATACATTTGTGTAAATGTATGAATATCTTTTAAAGTTTTTTGATGCAATGCTATTACATTCCAGATAAGTAATGTGATAACTTCGTTATCACTCATTATACAAGGTCTTCCTCCTTTTGGATTTTTTACTACAGGTAAATTGTCATCTACCCAAGAATACAAATCTACGATATGATTAGATTGCAAATTAAGCATGATTTTTGTTTTAGTTTTTATTTACATATAAAACAATAGCATGCTTTTTTTGTTTTGTTTACTTATGTTTGGAGGTTTTCAGATTCGGGGCTTTAGGG
>JALWAF010000160.1 GCA_027016355.1 Candidatus Moraniibacteriota bacterium
CTGGTTGCCAATGGGGAGGGTTATAAAAAGCCAATTTCCATTTTTGCGCTGTCAGTCATCATTTCTGGGTTCCATGGTGGATCAAAGGTTAGTTCTATTTCTACTTCTACGTTTTTGATTTTTTTATCTTCTTTTAATACTTCAATGATATTATCTTTTATTACATCGTAGAGTGGACAACCTATGGTTGTGAGTGTCATTGTTATTTTTATATTTTCTTCATCAATATGCTCAGCACCATAAACCAGTCCCATTTCTGTGATAGGCAAGTTTAATTCTGGATCAATGACTGAGTCTAGTTTTTGCATTATTTTTTTGTCTTTTTTCATAAGTTGTGTGTAGTGGACGGTCGCGACCGTCCACTACACTTATTCTTTAATTTTTCCAAATTCCAGTGCTTTTTGTATTGTTTCAATTCCTAGTAGGGCACATTTAATTCTACCAATTCCTATTTCAATTCCTAGTAATTCTATTATATCATCTCTGGAAATTTGCAGAACTTCCTCAACAGATTTACCTTTTATTTCATCAGTTACCATTGAAGTGCTAGCTTGTGAAATTGCACAACCTTCTCCTTCAAATTTTATGTCTTTTATAATATTATTTTCCACTACTATAGTTGTACAAATTTTATCGCCACAAGTAGGGTTATTTGCACATCTCTCATGTGTAGGATTATTAAGTCTGCCACTGTTTTGCGGATTATGATAATGTTCTAAAATTTCTTCTTGGTATAAGTCCATACATTTTGTAGAGACGCATTGCAATGCGTCTCTACGATTAAATTATAATAATATTTTTTCAACTTCTTTGAGTCCTTCAATCAATTTATCAATATCCTTTTTTTCATTATACACAGAAAAACTGACTCTTGCGGTTGCGTTTACTCCTAGGACGTCTGTATGCAAGGGCATTGCGCAGTGTTGTCCTGCTCGGATTGCTATGTTCATTTTGTCGTCTAGTATTGTGGCTATATCGTGGGGATGATGATTTTTGAATGTGAAACTTATTGCGCCTGAGCGTTTGTTTATATCTTTTGGTCCGTATATTTTTAGTGCATTACCAAATTCTTTTTGAAAACTATCTATACAGTATTGCATCAGCTCTTTTTCGTGCATGCGTATTTCTCTAAACAAAAAACTATTTATATAATCAATTGCTTCTCTGGATGCTGTTACTCCTGCGATGTTGGGAGTACCTGCTTCCAGCTTTTGAGGCACCTCTCTAAATGTGGTACAAGTATCAGTTACTTCTTCTATCATTTCACCTCCAGTGAATAGTGGTTCAAGTAATTCTAGTTTTTCTTTTTTGCCATAGAGAATTCCTACACCAGTTGGTCCGAATAATTTGTGCATAGAAAAAGCTAAGTAATCACAATCAAGTTTTTGTACATCAACAAGTAGATGAGATACAGCTTGCGCGGCGTCTATGATTACAAGTGTGTTGGGATTTTTTTTGCGAACTTTTTGGATAATTTCTGCAATAGGGTTAATTGTGCCTAGTACATTTGATACAAATGTCAGTGCTAGGATTTTTGTATTTTCATCAATGTTACCGAGTAATTTATCTATGTTAATTGTGCCATCTTTTTCTATTGGAGCTACTCTGAATTCCGCACCAGTTTTGATAGAAAGTTGTTGCCAAGGTACAAAATTTGCGTGGTGTTCCATTGCAGTTGTAACTATGTTGTGAGTTTTTTTAATTGAGTTCAGAAGCCCGTAAGCAATAGTATTGAGGCTGGCAGTTGTACCAGACGTGAAAACAATTTCATCGCTACTGTCAGCATATATAAAATTTGCCACAGATTTGCGACTTAGTTCATACTCCCGGGTTGCTTTTGTACTATTTCTATAAGCGCCTCTTGCTACATTTGCATTGTAAGAATTATAATATTCCAAAATCTTGGCAACTACTGGTCGCGGAGTAAGCGAAGTAGCACAAGAATCAAGATAAACTAGAGTATCATCTCGTACAAAAATATCATAATCTTGTTTAATTTTCGCTATATTCATACCTGTTACTTTATGTCATTTATTGACAAAAGTCAAAGTATAAATACTAATGTATACGGACTTTTTGTTTTCCTGATAAGGGATTTGTGATAGACTTATATAGTATGAATAATAAGAAAAAACGACAATATAATATTTTATGTGATATAAATGATTCGTCAGATGTTCGTGCTTTGGATAAGAATCAGTTGTCTGAACTTAGTGATGAAGTGCGGGAGTTTTTGATTGAAAGTGTTTCTCAGACTGGGGGGCATTTTGGTTCAAATCTGGGAGTTGTGGAGTTGTCAGTTGCGCTTCATTATGTATTTGATACACCGCGTGATAGATTGGTGTGGGATGTTGGACATCAAGCATACCCTCACAAAATACTTACTGGGAGAAAAGATGAGATGTGTACAATACGACAAAAAGACGGACTGTCACCATTTCCAAAGAGAACTGAAAGTGAATTTGATGCCTTTAGCGTGGGGCATAGCGCTACTTCAATTAGTGCAGTGGTGGGATTTGCAGAAGCCTTGAAAGGACAAAAAAATCCACCACGGACAATTGCAGTTATAGGTGATGGAGCACTTACAGGAGGCATGGCTTTTGAAGCTCTTAATCATGCAGGAGACATTAAATCAAACGTATTAGTAATACTCAACGATAATGAAATGTCTATTTCACCAAACGTGGGTGCAATGCATAAATATTTAACAAGGCTCATATCATCAAAGAAATTTCAACATCTGCGTAAAAGTAGTAAAGACATTTTATCAAAGAGAGCTCCAACAGTTCATGAAGTGGCTAGGAGAGCAGAGCTTGGAGCAAAGGGAATGATTGCGCCAGGTAATTTATTTGAAGAATTAGGGTTTGCATATTATGGACCAGTTGATGGACATGATGTAGAAACATTGACACAAGTTTTGGATAATATAAAAGATTTAAAAGGTCCAAAACTTTTACATGTAATTACTCAAAAAGGTAGAGGATTTGAAAAAGCAAAAAAGGATGCCACTTCACTTCATGCAGTAAGTCCTTTTTGTCTAAAAACAGGTAAATCAAATAAAAAAAGTAGTACTAAAAGTTATACGGATGTGTTTGCCCAGTGGATAAATAAGAAGGCAAAAAAAGACAAAAAATTACATGCGGTTACTCCAGCAATGTGCGAGGGCTCTGGGCTTAAGGAATTTAGAGAAAATTTTTCAGATAGATATCATGATGTAGGCATAGCCGAACAACATGCAGTTACGTTTGCGGCGGGACTTGCTTGTGAAGATAAAAAACCAGTAGTGGCAATTTATTCTACATTTTTGCAAAGAGCTTATGATCAATTCATTCATGATGTTGCTTTGCAAAATTTGGACATTATGTTTGCAGTTGATAGAGCTGGCATAGTAGGTCCAGATGGAGCAACTCATGCAGGAAGTTTTGATATATCATTTCTCAGATGTGTGCCAAACGTCATCATTGCTGCGCCTGCTGATTTGCAAGAGAGTGCAAAAATGTTGGATGTATTATATGAACACGAGGGTGTAACAGTTGTGAGGTATCCGCGTGGAGGTGGCGCTGATAAATTAACTAAAAATGATACTGCTGTAAAAATTGGAAAAGGCGTAATTTTAAATAAAGGTAAAAAGAAAGTAGCGATTATTGCTTTTGGGGCAATGGTTGAAAAATGCGTTGACATAGCAAAAGAACTGGATGTGACATTGGTAAACATGCGGTTTGTAAAGCCTCTTGATGAAAAATTGATAAAAGAACTGGCAAAAACTCATAGTAGTTTCATAACTGTGGAAGATAACGTAGTGGCTGGTGGAGCTGGTAGTGCTGTGGGGGAATACGTTTTGAATGAGGGCATTGATGTTAAAGTTAAGATGTTGGGATTGCCAGATAAATTTACAATTCATGGCTCGAGGGATGAGGTTTTGGAAGATGTAGACCTTTCAGAAAGTGGAATTAAGCAGAGCATTAAAAAATGGCTAAGTGAAACAAATTAAAAGAAAAAAAATAATATTAATTATAGCAATTAGCGCATTGGTTATTTGGGCCATTTTTTTGTTTAATGTGGATGTGAATGTATTAGTAGAATCAATGGGCATAAGAAATATGTATCTTGTACTTTTGTTGGTTGCTGTTTTGTCTAGTACTTCTTTTCTTACATCAGCATCATTTTATGCCACGTTTTTTGCATATCTGGGTGCGGGTTTTGATCCTGTGATAATTAGCGTTGTAGGAGGTGTTGGGATGGCGGTGGGAGATAGTTTATTTTTCTTTATTTCTCGTCATGCAGGAGATGTGATGAGTATGAGCAATAGCAAAATATATAATAAGATGTTTAAATATGTGACAAAACTGCCAAGTTGGGGAGTCTATCTGTTTACATATTTGTACGCATCATTTGCGCCTATTCCAAATGATATTTTAATTGTCATGTTAGGAGTTTTAAAATTTAGATATTCCAGAATAATCCCAATTATTATAGTGGGGGATATAACATTGCTTTTTTTGATTGCGAGTGGATTGTATTATGCGCTGTAGAAGTGGGACAGGTCAATGACACTGTCCCTACAAAAGATATGTGTTATTTATCATAAAAACAGGGGATTTTTATACATAAACTTATGATACAAAATATTATAAAAATAAATGATAAAAATATTTCGTATACATTAAAAAGACGGAAATATCAAAGACAAATCAATTTTATCGTGCATCAAGATGGTTCACTTATAGTCACTGCTCCCAAAATGTGTAGGCAAGTGTTTATAGAAAAGGAAATAATTAAACACTCTCAGTGGATAACAAAACAAATCGGAGACAAAAATAATAATATCACAATAGATGAAAGTGTGATAAATTATATGAAAAAAATTCTCAAGCCAATAGTAGAAGCGAAACTTCTGCAATTTAATTCTTATTACAACTTTGAATACAAAAGAGTGTCTATAAGGCATCAGGCAACGAGGTGGGGTAGTTGTAGTAGTAAAGGAAACCTAAACTTTAATTGTAAAATGATGTGTTTACCCGATGAATTGCGAGATTATATTGTGGTGCATGAACTGTGTCATTTACAAGAAATGAATCATTCAAAAAAATTTTGGACATTGGTAAAAAAAACTGTGCCCAATTACAAAGAATTAAGGGCACAGTTAAAAAATGTTAGGATATAGGTTTACCTATTTATTATTAACATCTATACTACCAATGCTAACATCGGATGTTGGATCAGCATAGATATTATTTCTGTCAACATTATTATGTGATTGAAACTCTACATCTAAAGGTTGATCGTTACTATAAATTTCACCAATATGTATATTATTAAGTCTTTCTCTATTTTTTAGTATACCCTGTTGCATATTACCAAGAGAATTTACTGTTGTGTATTTCTCCAGACGGTGTAGCCGTTTGAGTTTTGATGTGCCGAATTTTGCACCTTTGAGACTATCTTGCAATATTTGATCACGAGAGCGAGTATCTTTTTTTATTGCTTCAAAGATACTATTAATACTACTATTGGGTGTGTGGCGATCTGCCTCAGATTTCAATCTTCCATTTCTTGCAATAATCATCCTATTCCTTCGTACCTTTTGTGCATTTATATATTCTGATGCAGTATTGTGTGTAGTGTGTTGCTTGTTGTATTCTTGTGTTTGTGTAACAGTGCCCTTAACTGCATCTAGTGTGCCAGCCTGTGCTGCTGCAGGTGCGAGAAATGCAAGAAGAGTTAATGCCTTCGTTACAGCCTTAATTTTCTCAGTTTTTCTTGACAATTTACCCGTTTTTTCATTTAATCTTTCTGTAACCTCAGGTTCTTCATCATCTATCCCGTCAATATGGTCTAGTAATTTGTTTGTTTGTTCAATTACTTCATCACTTTGTGCATCTTGTTGGTCAAATTTTTTCTGTAAAGACTTAGGAGAAAGTTCATCCTCGAGACCCCGTTCATCTTGTTCTAGAGCATCATTTTGTTCTGGTGCGCTCAATTGCTCTGATTGTTCTTCTGGTGTAGTTGGTTCTTTAAAATTTGGCATAGTTTTGTTGGTTAATTTATAATTCTTTGATTTTTGCTAGTGTGTCTTCGTAGTCATCCTCATCTTGATCTTTCTGCAGTACTAAATGCTCTTGCTTGAGTTGCTCTACAAATTTTTTTGCTTGAGATATAAATTCTTCGTGAGCTTGCTCTTGCTCTTGTGATAATTGTTTGAGGGCTGTTTGAGGGTCTTCGTTTGATAATACCGCAGTAATAGAATCTAAAAATAATTTAAATTCATCTTCATTCATTGATATAATATCATCAATTAATTTAGTTTTTTGTTCTTCGGGTATTGATTCACTCGAATTTATCGCAGAGATTGCCATTATTTTTGTTTTGTTATTTTGACAAAAGCGTGGAAGTAATGCTGGATTATTTTCAA
>JALWAF010000161.1:0-1991 GCA_027016355.1 Candidatus Moraniibacteriota bacterium
CTTCAAAAGTTTCATAGCTATAGCCAGGACCGGGATATTTTTCATCTTTTATATGCCTGGGCACATCTATATTAATACCACCCAATGTATTTATGATTTTTTCAAATCCTTCAAAATCCAAAATGAAATAATAATGAATATCTTGTCCAGTGATATCTTTTACGGCTTCTGTAATATATTTTGTGCCAACGCCCTTGCGCAAACCTGTTTGATAAAGTGAATTGATTTTTACATAATAATTTCCATTATTAATCAAAAAGTCACGTGGAATAGAAAAAAGTCCAACAGTATAATCTTTTGTATTTATGCTGAGGATCATAATAGTATCAGTAAGGTCTTTACCGGATTTGTGTGAATTGGCTCTGCCTAAAAGTAGAATATTTATACGTCCATCAGAAAAGCCGTTGAGTGATTTATATGAATCTGATTTTGTGAAGTTAGTGAGAGTTTTTATAAAAGAGTGTTTTTTACCACCATCAGTCATTTGGTTAATAGTGTTATTGGTGCGGTAAATAAAAAAACTACCAGCAAAAAAAATGGCAAAAACAAAAAGAATAAATGAAAACCAAAACAATTTTTTTTTGGAATTAGCTGAATAATTTGTATTTGAAATTGGTTGTGTGTTTTGTGATTTTTTATCTTCTAAATATTCATCAAATGTTTGAATTTTTTGAGTATGATTATTTTCACTAGGATAAGCACTATTCCATGCATTATCATAAAAATGAGTTTTGTGTTTGGAAGTATTTTTTTGTTTTTTTATAATATCCATAATTAATAGTATAACATGAGATTTGGTGTTATTGTAAAAATTGTATATACTATACCAATGTAGAAACCGTTCTTTACTAAATTCATACAATGAACATTTGGGGGTGTTATGAAAAAAGTGAAAAAGAAATTGAGAAATACGGCACAAATGAGTTGGGTATTATTTGCGACATTTATTCTGCAAAAACCGCTACTCATTATAATGAAACGGTTGCCATCATTTTTTGATTATGTTTTTTTTGTGTATCCAGGAGAGGAAAAAGACATGCGAGGCGTTGTGCCTAGTTGGTTTGCAAAAGATCCGCGTTATCGTACGCGAATTTTTTTTGGTGGTATTATTACAAAAGCACAAACAGGGTTGTCTGGACGAGGTGTTGTTGTGGGTGCACCAAATATGGTACGTAATATGGTTGCGTCACCAGAAGAATGCAAACTTCTAAAACAACGTTTGGAAGAATTTGCCCAAGCTTTTTCTGTAAGTGCCGTAGCTCTTGCTGGTAGAGGTCCATCAATATTTTTATATCATGACATTGATTTGGACAAGCCTTTTGTTAAAGGTCGTATGGGTATGGTATTTTGTACAATCGCAACTCTTGATGCCGTTGCACAAAAACATAATATTTCTCTACAAAACAATAAAATTGTAATTTTTGGTGCTGGAGATGTTGGTAAAAGTATTGCTGATTTTTTGATGGAACAAGATTGTAATGTGATGACTGTTACTGCGCGAAGTGTGTTTGATAAAAAAAACGTTGTTATAGCAAATTCGGATAGAGATGTCCTATACAATGCTGATATTATTATTGTTATATCTGCAAAAGGTTCGGATATTTATCCGCATATGAAATATCTTAAAGATGGTGCAATAATTATTGATGATGCACATCCGCGTATGTTGCGAACCTTAAAGAATGGTTTTGTATATAGAGCTGCACTTACAATAGACGGCACGCGATTTATTCCGCAATTACCAGTGTATGGTAAACAAAGTATTCCAGGTTGTGTTGTTGAAGCAATCGTGCGTGCAACATATGGAGATGAGGTTACAGATCAAGAAGATTTCAATCTAAAAGCACGTACAATCGGTTTTCGTGCATTTGGAATAAAGTAATTATGAAATATGTTGTAATTAACCACTAGAATACATAAGTGTATTTTGGTGGTTTTTATTTTTTCTTGCTCTAACTAGATATTTTGTATACTATAATATAGTAATGTAT
>JALWAF010000161.1:2001-6375 GCA_027016355.1 Candidatus Moraniibacteriota bacterium
AATAGTTACTGATTACTAAATTTTATGTATCTAAAAAAATTAGAAATAAAAGGATTTAAATCTTTTGCGAATAAAACTGAGTTTAATTTTTTACCAAACTGTAATTCTGATGCAGAAAAAGGTTGTGGAATTACGGCAATAGTTGGTCCGAATGGTTCTGGAAAATCAAATATTTCCGATGCTGTGCGGTGGGTGATGGGGGAACAGTCTATGAAAAACCTTCGTGGCAGAAAAAGTGAAGATGTGATTTTTTCAGGCTCTGAGAAAAAAGGAAAATTGTCTATGGCATCAGTAGCTTTGTTTTTTGACAATAGTGACAAAAGCATGCCTGTAGAATTTGATGAGGTTATTATTACGCGCAAAATTTATCGTAATGGAGAGAGTGAATATTTAATAAATGATGCACGAGTGCGACTACTTGATGTAGTTGATATTTTGGCACGAACTGGAATTGGCAAAGAAAGTCATTGTGTGGTGGGTCAGGGTATGACGGATGCAATTTTGAATGCTACACCAATTGAACGGCGAGCAATTATAGAAGATGCTGCTGGCGTGAAGCATTTTCAAATTCGTAAAGTACGAGCAATCAAAAAACTTGATAAAACAAAAGATAATTTAGAACAAGTACAAACACTCATCACGGAAGTTACACCACATTTACGTTCACTTCGTCGTCAAGCAAACAAAGCAAAACAGGGTAAGGAAGTTTTTGAGCAGCTGAAAGAAAAACAACGACAATATTTTTTGCTTAAATGGAATAATCTTTATAATGAAAAAATAAAATTAGAAAATCAAAGACAAGAAATTGGCGTGACTTTGAAAAATGCTCAAAGAGAAGTAGATAAACTTAGCGACCAAATCACAGAAGAATCTAAAAAAGTAGAAGATGCTCAAAAGATAGGCATGTATGAAAAAGAAAAAAGAGAGGTATATATAAAATTGCAATCATTGGAGAAAAAGATTGCGGTTGCAGAGGGACATATTGAAATCCAAAAAGAACGTAGGAATCATGAAAAAAAGGTTAAAAGTATTCCAGTAGATTTGAATTATGTACAAAGTCAGCTTGATGAAATAAGAGTAGAACAAAATGAACTAATAAATCAATTAGAAAAGGTGGAAGATGTCAAAGAGATAAAGGAGTTAGTTAAGAAATTGAAAAAAATTCATAAAGACATTGATAGATTATATGTAAGTGCTGGAAAGAAACAAATTGAGGTAGTGCAAGATGATTATGCTGACAAAATAAAAAAATACGATGATGAAATTGCACAATTAGATGCTCAGATAGCACAGCACGTCAAACAATCCACAACCATAAAAGAAAAAATTACAACATTAGAAAAAAAGATAGCCAGTGCAGTAACGGCAGATAAGGAAGCTCGTATGCAATTTTTTACGTTAGAAAAGGAACTAAGAGAAAAGCATAGATTGTTGGATGCTATTCGTGAACAATTTAATGAAGCAAAAGTTAACATTGCTCGAGTTGAAGTACGTGAAGAAGATATTGCAAGTGAAGCACGACAAGAATTGGGCATTGAAATTCAAGATTTAAATATTGATGATGAGAATATTGATGAAAATATCGATATTGAACAAATGGAACAAGATGTGTATAAACTTCGTTCAAAATATGAGCAAATAGGTGGAATTGATCCTATGGTTATAGATGAATATGAGGAAATGCAAGAACGATTTGATGTGATGACTAATGAATCGCAAGATTTAACAGAGGCGATAAAACAACTCAAGGAAGTAATAAAAGAAATGGATACAAAAATTCATAAAGCTTTTGTATCTGCATTTAAAGAGATCAATGAAGAGTTTACAAAATACTTTCGAATACTTTTTAACGGTGGAAATGCAAAATTAAAAAAAGTTAATATTGATGTAACACCTCGCAAAAAGAAAGAAGATGAAATACAAGGTGATGTGGATATAGAGATTTTGCAAGAAGAAAAAAATGATGATATAGAGGCACATAATAATTCGTCGAGGCAAAAAACTGAAGTAGGAATTGAAATAGTTGCATCACCCCCTGGAAAAAAAGTAAAACAGTTGTCACTACTTTCCGGTGGAGAGCGTTCACTTACTTCCGTGGCAATGTTACTAGCTATAATTGCATATAATCCACCACCTTTTATTATTTTGGATGAGGTAGAAGCTGCTTTGGATGAGGCAAACTCACGTAGACTTGCTAAGATTTTTGCAGAATTGTCGCATAAGACACAATTCATTGTGATTACACATAATCGTGAAACAATGCGTCACGCAGACACTCTATATGGTGTAACAATGGGCAATGATGGTATTACACAATTGTTAAGCGTAAAACTGGATCAAATTAAAAATGATGGAGAAATAAAGGAATAAATATTTTGGGCATTCCTTGTAATTGACAAATATTAATTTTTTAGGTATCATTCTTATTACATGTATATTTATTCATTTGGCAATTACGTCAAGGATAGATATAACAGTCACGTAAGTGTACATGACTTATGTGTGAGCTCAATTTATTTTAGAATTTATTTTAATTAAACCTATGTTAGTTATACGATTTAATCGTGTTGGAAGACACAATCACGCACAATACAGAATTGTAGTACAAGAAAAATCAAAAGCACCATCAGGAAAGCACATTGCAATTGTGGGAAGTTATGATCCACATTCAAAACAGACTATATTAAAGGAAGATGAAATTAAAAACTTTATTGCAAATGGTGCACAGCCATCTGATAGTGTATATAATCTTTTGGTTAAGAATGGTGTAATAAAGGGTGAAAAAAGAGCAGTAAAATTGCCGGAGAAAAAAGTGGAGGAAAAAGAAGATGTTGCTGAAGATGCTGGAAAAGATGAAAAGAAAGAAGAAAAAAATGAAACCACTAAAGAAGATGTAAAGGAAGAAAAAACTGAAGAAAAAAAAGAAAATGTGAAAGAGGACAAAACTGATGAAAAGAAGGAAGAGGATAAGGAGAAAAAAGTGGAAGAAAAGAAATAATCATGTCATCCCTTTGACGCTAGGATGACACAGTGGAAGTATTGACAATTTTACAATAGTGCGTTAATATATTGAAAGATTCAAAAAGATATATACAAGCTTGTCTATGTGTAAAGCTATGACAAGATATAGTCCGCAGAAACAAGGCATGTTAAGTCCTTGTGAGGAGACATAAACCATAATTTATTTATAAATTGTGTTTAGATTCTGCGACTTTGCAGAATTTTTTGTTTATAATTTAAAATTTATAATAATAGTATGCTTACACGACAACAAAAAGAAGAAATCGTTGCAAAGCTGACTGATGAAATAAAAGAAGCACCATCGTGTGTGCTAGCTGATTTCAAAGGATTGAGTGCAAACGATATGGTTGAGTTAAAACAAAAGTTGCGAAGTGGAGGTTCAACATTTCAAGTGATTAAGAAAAAGCTTCTTGCAATTGCTCTAGCAAATAACGGGATTGAGATTAATCCAAAAGATTATGAGGGTCAAATAGCAATCAGTGTATCAGAAGATGAAGTGACAAGTGCGAAGCTTATTTATGAAACAGCAAAAGAAAATGAAAATGTAAAAATTGTGGGAGGATTGTTAGACGGAAAGTTGATGAGCGCACAGGAGATAAATGCACTTGCAAAGTTACCATCAACAGACGAATTGAGAGCGAAACTTGTTGGTCAATTACAAGCTCCTATCAGTGGATTTGTAAATACTCTAGCGGGTGTGCCACGATCATTTGTTCAGGTATTGGGTGCAGTGAGGGATAATAAAGAAGCGTAAAATTTTTATTTAGTATTTATTTTTATAAATTAATTAATTTAACATAATCATATGACAGAAGAAAAAAAAGTTGAAGAAGCAAAAGAAGAAAAAGCAGAAGTAGAAGTACCAAAGAAGTTTGAAAAAATCGTAAAAGAGATTGAAGAAATGAGTGTTCTTGATTTGTCAGAATTGGTAACAATCTTGGAAGATAAATTCGGTGTATCAGCTGCAGCTCCTGTAGCAATGGCTATGCCTGGTGCTGGAGGTGAAGAGGGTGGTGCAGAAGAAAAGTCAGAATTTGATATCGAGCTTACAACAGTAGGAGACTCAAAAATTAACGTAATCAAAGCTGTTCGAGCAATTACAGGTGAAGGTCTAAAAGAAGCAAAAGGAATGGTAGACGGTGCTCCTGTAATGGTTAAAGAGGGTGTAGCAAAAGAAGAAGCAGAAGAAATCAAAGGACAACTTGAAGAAGCAGGAGCAACAGTAACATTGAAATAGTTTTTCTTGTACAAAGTCACGTATAAACAAAAAATCACCATAATAATGGTGATTTTTTGGTAATCCCTCACACTCCTAAACAAAACCTCAAAAAAATGTTAACCTATAGATGTTAG
>JALWAF010000162.1 GCA_027016355.1 Candidatus Moraniibacteriota bacterium
TTACTTGTGTTTTCATAGCTAAAATATGACTTAAAAATTAACTAGCTATGGTAACACTATTTATGAGATATGCACTAGAGCTTCGGTAACATTCTTTATGAGGTATAACGTGGTCTAGACAAAGAGATAAATTTGTGCAATAATATTACATTAACTGTATATTGTTAATTGTTTTGTTTATGGAAAAATTTATTGTTGACTTTGATTATGATGTTTTTTTGCAACTTGTAATTATAGTACTCGGCACTATTGTCGTTGCTCAAGTTGTGACGTTTGTTTTAACTGTCATTAGTAAAAGAATCGTACAAAAAACTGCTACTGAAATTGATGATAAGATTATTGATTTATTTTGGAATCCTGTTTTTTATACGATTATACTTAGTGGAATTTATATGTCGTTGCGTATCTTGTTTTTTGGAGAATTCATCAAGGGTTTTTCACTACCTTTTTTTCAGACAACATTGATTGTTATGTGGAGTGTGTTTTTTGTAAAATTTGCCAGGTTGCTTTTTGAACATTTTGCAGAAACCCCGAAGGTAAAGTTTATTACAGTTCATACGTTACCACTTTTTCTTAATACGTCCTTTATAATCATCTGGGCGTTATCTGTATATATTATGTTTGGTGTGTGGGGAATAAATATGACAGCGTGGCTTGCTAGTGCTGGAGTGGCTGGTATTGCTATTGGTTTTGCAGCAAAAGATACTTTGGCAAATCTTATTTCAGGAGTATTTATACTTACAGATGCTCCGTATAAGATTGGGGATTGGATTTTGTTGGATACTGGAGAGCGTGGAGAGGTGACTAATATTGGTATACGCACAACGCGTATCAAAAATACAGATGATATGGAAATAACGGTACCAAATGCAGTAATAGGAAGCGCAACTCTTACAAATGAGTCTGGAGGTGAAGTAGGAAAGACATATCGCGTACGTATACCATTTGGTGTTGCGTATGGCTCAGATATTGATGAAGTTGAAAAAATAGTGTTGGATATTGCTGCGGATAATGACTTTGTATTAAAGTCTCCACAGCCACGAGCACGATTTCGAGTGTTTGGACCGTCAAGTCTTGATTACGAATTATTGGTGTGGGTGGAGTCGTCAGCTAGAAAAGGTATAACAACACATGAATTAAATAGGGCAATCTATAAAAAATTCAATGAAAAAAATATAGAAATTCCATTTACAAAACAGGATATATATATTAAAGAAATGCCAGATAAATAAATATATCATTCTGGAATTTTGTCTAGCAATAGGCAATTCAATTCAGAATCTAAATTAGTACAATTTTTAGATTTTGAAACAAATTTAGAATGATAAGAAGAAAGTTGTTTAAAATTTTTTGGGAGGTTAAAGATGGTGTTTTTGATTTATCTATTAATATTAATAAGTGTGTTCTGGTTTGCGTCACGTTGCAATGCAGTTGCGATTATTAATCGCATAGGTAATGCAATTCCGCACAGTTGGGTGGCAACAGAAGAAATAGTCAGTATGTTAAAAATTAGAAAAATTTCTGATCAGTATTGGATATTGGTTATACCTATGAGCATAAAAGATATACTGGGTTTATGGGATATTCATAAAAGCGAAGAATCAAAATTTTTCTTTTTTGTACGTTGTGACATTAATTGTATATTGATGCAATTGGAACAGGCTGGGATTATTCAAAAAAAAGTTGTAGATACGATACATTTTTTGGAAGTCATTAAAGAAAGTATAAGACTTCTTGATGAGTTAAAAAATCTGCTTGGAGGTAAGTCTCAGGAAGAATTTTTCAATCACCCTCTTTTTTTAGGAGAGGATATCAAAAGATTGAAGCAAATA
>JALWAF010000163.1 GCA_027016355.1 Candidatus Moraniibacteriota bacterium
CTCCTGATGGAGTTGAGGCACTTGATGCACTTGAGCTTCCACTTGAAACAGTTACGTTTAGGGCGTCGTATTCTGAAGTTCCTGGTTTTGTGAAGAGGTTGTTAACTATAACACATTTACCAAGTCCTTCCTCTAATGAACCTGTTTGCACTTGTATTGTTTTTCCTTTAATTACTTCATCATATTCACCAGTATCTTCTACTACTCCTTTACATCCAGGATTCATCATTGCAAATACCGTTTGATAACTTGCGTCTTCATGTTTTGTTGATTCTAATCCTTGACCCTCTACTATTACACCTATTTCATCACCTTCTTGATATTTCCATTCAAAATCTTTTACACCATACCCAATAATTAATGCTTCATCATTTATAGTAAGCGGTGTTGTACGATCTGTTAATGGATTAAGATTATATAATAATTCTTCATCTTTTTCAAAATTTTCATCTCCAACTCCACCTATCAATGGCACAATTGATGTATCACATGTATTTTTTTCAGTTCGTGCTATACTACAATTATTTGTAGGTTCTTTTAAATATCCAGTATCTATATAATCATTACAACCAGCTCCATAAAATCCAGGTCTCTCTTCACCAAATGCTCTTCCACATAGAATTTCATATCCTTCATGATCTTCTGGCCATACTTCATCACGAAAACAAAATGCATACGCCGGCGGTGGACATCCACTTAGATTTGGGTCTGTCCATACTTGTCCAGTTGATTCATCTTTTTTAACACAAATTGGTGTTGGAACGTTCATTGTATCTGTGTCATAATTATAATTTTTCCCCATCGAATCGCCATTTGTAGAACATGATAATTTGCCGTTACGACATTGTGGTTTTTCACTTACATCAATACAACGTGATAAAATACGAGATCGTGCTCCACTACCTCCACCAATACTTGCATTTGTGTTACTTTGAGTATCATTTGTACTAGAGCCACTATTAGATTCAGCATGTGCACTAATAGTACCATCTACTTCAGGTATTATGGTTGGACACTGTAATGTACGATTATCCATCATGCAACGTGCCACATATCCAGATGGGCATCCTGATTTTTCTTCACCTGGTTGAGCAATTTCATATTGAGAACCGCTATCAACATCATATATGTAACAATAATTTGTTCCATCTCCTTTCATATTTCCACCACCTAGCGGAGCCTTAAACCCATCATCATCTGTATCTTCTGGATAATCATCAATAAAATTTCCATTTTCATTACCGCCATTCATCTTTTGATCAAATGTCTCTGGATCAAAATATAGTGCAGCCTGTGCTCTCACTGCAAGAATATGCATTTTTTTTACAGGATCATCATAATTAACATCTACATCATCAATATTTCTAGATGGCCCCCTTATATACCATATATAATATGCATCTTGTACATTTGCTAATCCTTCTACATCTGCACTAGCTTTTACAATTTCTCCTGGCTTTGGATTTGGGGTCGAAAATCTTATTGATACTTCTGGTGTTTTAACCTTTCTATCTGCTGAATTTATACCTTCAGCCATTGGTCTGAGGCTTTCTTCTACATTTATATTTAAATCATTTTCCAAAAAGTCATTTATACCTCCACGCACTTTACCAGACACATCAACAGAAAATAAAGCCCACGCTGATATAGGTTCTAGTACAAAAATGGCGATCATTACTGAAGCAATAATTGTTTTTTGTATTGTATATTTCATGTGAAAGATTTTACAATAAGTGTATCTAATATTAATGCAATTATAAAAACTGATAAAAACATATATGTAATATTTTTTTTATCTCTAATATATGGCACAAAAAATACAGGCACTAACATCGGCAATATTATCCATACACTATTATAAAAATATGTAAGTAAAACTATAAAAGATAACGTTGCTGCTATAAATGTATAAATTTGATTTTGACATTTAATAGAATATACAAATCCCCATGAAAAAAAAGTAAATAAAAATAATGCAACTGAAGCAAAAAATATCTCATATATAGCAAATCCACTAAAATTAAATAATATCACACCAGAAAGAGACATAATATATGGTTGAACACCCCATTCAAATGATACAACTAAAAAACTAAGTAAGCCACCAATAACTACAGTACTAACAAGAAAAAATCCGTCTCTTAGAGTAAGTGTCCATGACACAAAACCTAAATCTTTATATGTTTTGTGTAAAATAATTTTTGTATATAATACAGGCAATATTAAAAGAAAAACAATTGCCGTAATAAATGTTTCAAACTTTAATTCTCCAGCAGGAAAAAAGAAAAATAATAATACACAAATTATTGCGAAAGAAAAATTAATAATATTTGTTTTTAACATTTGATTCATAATTTATTTTAATTTATATTTTACTTAATAATACCATGTACTCACAATCATGTCGATAATTTTATTTTATAAAAAAGACTATGACATTCTCCTTAATCCTTTTTGTAATTTTTTTACTTTTTTCTTGCTTGTTTTTATTTTTTCTTCTGACATTTTTTTTGAAAAATATATATAATATACTTGAGATGGAAATATACTTAGGATTGGTATGAGCTTAATAACGCTTGCAATAACTGCTACAGCTCTATTTCGTCGTCTTTCTACCCCATTAAATAAACTCCATAATTTAACTGTGATATATAAAGATGCTGGTATTGTAAAAAGATATCCGATAAGAAATTCTGTAAAAAATCCGCCAAAAAAACTTACCGCTGAAGCTACCCATAATAACATCCATGGAACTCTTTTATGTTTATTGATAATTTTTGTATTTTTTTTAATTTGTCTTATGATTCGTTTTTTTCTACCTCTGTTTCTCAGTGCATTTTTTATAGAAGCTTTTTTGAGTTTTTGTTTTTGCTGAGCATCTGTTTGTGGACGATTTTTTAATATATTTTGTTTACTAACATTTACATTTTTAGAGAGTTTTTGCATATATAACTCTTCTTTTTGTTTTTTTTGTTGTGCTATTTGAGCACGTTTAATATTGCGTAAACGTTCATCATCTCTCGCAATATCTGCTATACTTCTATCATCTTTATATAAATACGCTGCTACCATTATTAATAGATAAAAATTATAACCTTTACAAAACAATTTTATTCCTCATCATTTTCCAATTCTTCTTTTGCTTTTTCAATTTCTTCTAATTGTTTTGGGTCTGATGTGATAATTTGATCTTCACTGTAAGATGCTATCACTTTAATTGCGGCATGTTTTGGTCCAGCAAATAATATTCCTTCTCCCACATTACTTTCCAAAAGTAAAAATTTCTCATGATCTGTAAGAAAAAATGTTTCCGCAATAACATCCACTGAGGCAGGAGACTGCCTCAATAATAATTGTAATGATGAATTAGTAACTATTGGTTTACCATATCTACTAGACATAAAATCACTTACGTCCTGTGTAATAGTTGTAAGTCCTGTATAATATTTACGACATCTCTTCGCTATACCAAACATAAATGCTGCTGCATCATCATTTTGCATCATTACCCAAGCTTCGTCTACAGCAACTATTCTACGAGTAACATTTGAACGCATTTCATTCCAAATAAATTGCAATACCATATACATAGCTATTGGTCTTAATTCCTCTTCAAGATCTCGAATATTAAATACAACTAGTTGATTATTAATCTCAACATTTGTAGGATTATTAAGAAATCCAGCAAAAATACCTTCTGTATATTTTGATAATCTCTTTGCAAGTGAATCACCGCCATCCATACTTCGCAAAACCTCATATAAATCTGCTATTGTAGGATACCCTGAATGCGGTATTGCACCGAAATTACTATTTTCATTTATATCACGAACAGCATAACTCTCACGTATACCACGCTCTAATATAGTATCTTCTTCAGGTGTAACGCTTCCAAGCATTATATGCATAAGTCCAATAAGACTAGCTATAGTATTGCGAAAAACATCTACAGGTTTTTCATCCTCTGGAATTTTTGGTAATTCAAATGGGTTAATATGTGCATTTGAACCCAAAGAAATATTGATATATGTACCGCCCAATGTCTCAGATAGATGTTTATATTCATTTTCTGGATCAATAATAATTGCATTAACACCAAGCATCATGGAACGTAAAATTTCTAATTTTACAAAATAACTTTTACCACCACCTGATTTTGCAAACACAACCATATTTGCATTTTCCATATTAAATCTATCAAATAGAATAAGACTATTATTATGTCTATTAATCCCATACAAAATCCCCTCATTTGAAGATAAATCCGATGACACAAAAGGAAATGTCGTTGATAGCGGTGCTGTATTTAGATTATTTCCAGCATTTAACTTATCATCTCCCAATGGAATAGTTGATGCTAACCCTTGCTCCATGCGTAGTACAGCTGGTTTTGTATAAATTAATTGTGCTTCAAGTATTGCTTCGATTTCACTTTTATTTTTTTGTAATACTTTCTCATCAGAAGAAAAAATTGTAATATATAACCCAAATCGAAAAAATCGTTCTGTGCCCTGTTGTAAACTCACACGTAAATTCTCAATATTTTCTACAGCAGTCTCAAGCATTGGATCACTTACTTTGCCACTTTCAGCTTGCATACTAATTTGTGAATGTACGTGCGCTGCACTTTTTTTTAAATTTTTAAGCACATCACGAGTATCAGCTGGATGGATAAACATTGCCACATCCATAGGAAAATCAATATTAATAATTGGAGAAAACCAATTATCATTCAAAAATCTTGGATAAGCTACAACAAACATTGTTGTAGATAATACATCACCAATTTGTAAATGATTTGCTTGTATTTGCAAGGCACTTGGGGCAATTAAACCTCGGACTGTAGCAACACCTTTTTGATAAAATTCTTCATTTTCTATTATATCTTCTTGTGGTACTGAAGTTGATTCTACATCTTTTTTCTTTTTACTAAATAGCATATTTTTACTTTTCTAAATTATTTTTTCATTTTTACATTTGTTGAATTTCTGATTTTGTAATATCTGTTATTTCCACATGTGCATATTCTGAAGGATTATACATTCCATAATATAATTCTATTAATTCATCAGTGTTAAGTGTTGTAAAATGTAATCCTGTTCCTCCCAATGCTGCTGCTACATGATCAACTCGTTGCCATAATTGATTTTTATATGTTTCAAATAATTCTTTGTGTTCTGTAATATTTTCAGCTGGATGTACTGCCTTTGTAATTTTATCCAATACACCTCCACTTTCATCCTCTACTGGAGCAAAAGGGACTACAAGATAAAAATATTTACTCATAATATTTGTTACCTCTGATAAATTTGTTATAAATTCACGATACTCTATAATTTGAATTTTTAATAATTCATTTCTTTGTTCTCGTGCCTTTTCCTTTAAAATTTCAGTATAAGGACCAATATTTAATTTTCGTGAACTAACAACAATTTGGATTGGAAAATCTAATGAATTTAGAAAATTTTGATATGCACCAATAATAGCCATTTGTTCATCTGAAGATTTTAAATCAAAATTTACAGAAGACACAAGTAAAACTGCCCTCAGTGAGCCATTATTAAGCACAACAACACCATCTTTAATGGTTTTTATATCTACATATTTAAGTGTGCTTAATCCTTTATTTTGTTCTGATGAATTAAAAAACCCCATAAATTTAAATTTTATTTTTATTTATTTTTTTTCATTCTCTCTTTAATTAATTCTTGAATGCGTTCATTTCTCTGTCGTCCTCCGCTATCAAGTGTTTGAGCTATAGCTGTTATATCATCTGTGGTTATTTGATCCTTTTTACTAGTTGTTGTAATTTTTATATTTTCTTTTTTCTTAGGTTGTTTTTTAATAGACACTTCTCTTTGCCATGTATATGTCCTTGGATGAAAAATATAAGTAAAACCATATCCTATAAATGAAACTAGTGGTATACCATTTGGTTTATAAAATGCAAGAGCTATAGTTATAAGACCAATAGGAATAGCAACTATAAAAAATGTTGTTTTATCTAAAAAAGTAAATGCTATAAGTAATATTCCAGCACCACCAAACATCCATCCCAAATGTTTCCATGTTAATGGTCCTGCAATTTTATCTTCAACATCAATATATTGTGGTACTACTTGCATATTTTTTATTTCTATCTTTAATATAAATATTATACCACAAGTATCTTTTTAGCTCCATTTTTTTATATTAAAAAAGGGTAATATCAATTAACAC
>JALWAF010000164.1 GCA_027016355.1 Candidatus Moraniibacteriota bacterium
ATTATCATTTATTATAATTTCATCTTTATCAATAACATTATCTGATTCTTGTTTCAATTTTTTATCTAAATGATAATTTGCAAATATTTTTTTACCATTAATATTTTGATCATATTCATTTTTTATTTGAAAAAGATCAATCATGTAAAATAGAGCAAAAACTCCTGCAATCAAACCAATCACTACAAAAACCATAACAAAATATAGTGCAAAAGTAGAAAATGTAGTTTTATGCACAGCTTCTTTCTTTACGACTTTTATTGTGAAATCTATATTTAAATCATAATATTTCGAAATTTCTGTAAGTACTTTTTTGATGGCAGTGTCTTTAACAGTTCCTATTCCAACAGGAGACTTAGTTTGAATAATAAATTGTATAATACTTGTATCTGGCAATCGCACAACATTAACTTTTGTAATATCATTTTTAGTAGCTCCATCATCATTTAAGGCATTTTGTGCTATAAAAACTATATTATCTATTACATTATCTGTATTAGACGCAATAATTTCTGTCTGCGGAATTATAAGTAAAGATGTTTTACTAACATAATTAGGTTGTGGCATCACAAAAAACACATACAAAATTACTGCAGCGATTGCAACAAAAATCAAAAATGTATATAATCGTATCATACTCATTACTTCTTTACTATAAACTTAAAATATAACAAATCACGATATTTCTATGCGAGGTTGCATATTCGTGACTTAATGAACCATTGTACCAAAACTACACAGTTTTGTCAACAATTTGTTATCCGCCTCAACATTTTACTTAATTATCCTTTTTACATCACAATCATGACACAAAATTCTATTAAATCTATATTATCAATATGGTCACAAAAGTGTGATACCTTAGATATTGAACTTATCATTGGATATGTACTTGGTAAGAACCGAGCGTTCATAATGACACACCCTGAATATATTCTCGCAAAAAAATACCATGATCAAATTTTATCACTGTGTAAAAAACGTGCAGAAAATTATCCCCTTGCATACATCCTAGGACATAAAGAATTCTATAGCAGAAATTTCATCATCAACAAACACGTACTTGTGCCACGTCCAGAAACAGAAATTCTTATCGAAAAAGTTATTAATTTTATTTCAGAAAAAAAATTAACTAATTTTTTAATCGTCGATGTTGGCACTGGCAGTGGCATCATTGCTATAACACTTGCAAAAGAACTACAAAAAGAAGATGTAAAAACCAAGATAATAGCAAGCGATGTGTCTACTGAAGCATTGGATGTAGCAAAACAAAATGCTCAATTACACAATACTGACATAATTTTCTATCATTCTGATTTGTTAAACAATAACCTATTGTGCACCGACATCACACAAACAAACTTTAAAAATATTATCATTGTTTCAAACTTACCATATGTTGACTCACAGCTAAGAAACTCTCTGTTACGACAACCTAAGTCGCGTTCTCTACGCTTTGAACCTGCTAAAGCACTTTGGTCTAATGAGGGTGGACTCTCACACTACAAAAAACTTATTACTCAAACCAATACAATTGCTCTAGACGATAATTTAAAAAATACATGTATTACATCCTTTTATGAAATAGATCCCGATCAATCAAATTTACTTACTAATTACCTAAAACTTAAACTACCTAATGACCCTAATATAAAATACTTCAAAGATTTGTCTATGAAAAATCGTATTGCAAAATGGTCATTAAATTAAACTTAATCGTGCAAAAAATCATTATCTTTTATCTTTAAATACACAAAACCACAGTCATTGCCGTGGTTTTGTGCCTTATTACTCAAGTCTTAAC
>JALWAF010000165.1 GCA_027016355.1 Candidatus Moraniibacteriota bacterium
ATCTATAGTCACATCAGCAATATTTTTCAACTCTTTAATTGAAGTTTCTGTTTCTAATTTATGATCATTTTGGAACTCTTCAAAAGTTTTCATTTTATCATCTTGTTTTTCATCGCGACCGATTAATCTATCATAACGCACTTTTATACCAGTATCCACATACACAAGTACAAACTCTTGCATTTCTTTTAAATATTTTAAATCTTGAATACGCCTAATACCATCAATTACAATAATTTTATTATCATCATTTTTTATATCTTGTGCCAATGCATATGCCAAAATATCTTGACCATAATACTTACGTAATCCCAATGAGAGACTGGCAAAGTTTTCTCTCACAACGTCAAGATGTACTCTTTGTAAAATATCTTTTAAGATATCAGAAAAACGATATTCGCTAGCATTATATTTTTGCACTAAATATTTTGTCACACTTCCCTTACCACTTGCTATTTCTCCAACTGTTCCGATGATAATTTTATTATTTTTCATAGCTAATATTATTCTGATTTTATAAATTTATCTACTTGCTCATATAATTCTTCTAAGCTTCCATCATTATCTATAACAATATCTGCAAATTTTTTCAATTCTTTTATTTGTCTCTCTGCCTCACGAGCTCTATCCTTTTGGAATTCTTCAAAAGTTTTACCTTTATCATCCACGTTTTCCTCTCTCTGGGCAATTCTTTCGTGACATTTTTTAATATCTGCTTCCATATAAACAAGTTTGAATCCAGGCAACTTTTTCAAATGCTCTATATCACCCAATCGCCTCACTCCATCTACAACTACAATATCATTTTGAGCATTTTTTGCATCCCCTGCCATAGCCTTTGCCAAAACATCTTCTCCATAAGTCTCTCTCAGCATTGTAGACATTGTTTGTAGATTTTCTCTAATATTCTCTTTATGAATTCGCGAAAGTGCATCTCTCAAAATATTTGAAAAACGATACCCAACAGCTCCATATTTATCTTGAAGATATTTTGCTACCGTACTTTTGCCACTGGCCATTTCACCTGTTAAGCCAATTATGATTTTTGCCATACACTTAATAATTATAAACAATTCAATTATCTTTGCGTTTGCTTAATTTAATTTGATGTTTTGGTAGATACTGGCGCAATTTCACACCAGAAACTTCAAACATTTTGCGTGCTGCTTTAAAAATATCCATATCTGCATACTTATCAGAAGTATAAATTACTTCTTTAATGCCACCTTGAATAATTGCCTTTGCACATTCATTACACGGAAACAAGTTTACATACAAACGACAATTTTTCACAGAGCCATTTGCATTCATAATTGCATTAGCTTCTGCATGCACAACATATGCATATTTTGTTTCAAGAGTTTCACCCTCTCTACACCATGGTAATTTATCATCATGACATCCACGAGGAAATCCATTATATCCAAGTCCCACAATTATATTTTGCTCATTTACAATGCAAGCACCAACTTGAGTTGATGGATCTTTTGAACGTTTTGCGATCAAATCACTCATAAGCATAAATGCCTCATCCCAATCAAGATATTCTTTTCGTTTATCATTCTTCATGGTTAGATTTAAAAACTTATTTTTAGCTACAACGTTTTTTCAAAATTTCTTTCATAGCGTCATCTACTTGCCATAATAATTCATCCATAGAACCCTCATTTTTTATCACAAAATCAGCACTTTCACCAATTTTTGGAATAGCTTTTTCTGTTTCAGATTCTGCTTCAAATTTTTTGAATTCTTCAAGACTTGTATCATCATCGCTTTTCTCTCCACGACTTGTAACACGCTTCCAGCGCAATTCCTGATCAGCTGTTACATACATTATATAATTATTTTCAAACGAACGAATAAATTCTAAATCCATCATCATACGCATACCATTAACACACATAATACCATTATGTTGATGAACATATCTCAACACTCCTTTATGCAATACATCCTCACCAAATCTTTCTTTGAATATTGTATACAACCATGCTTGATCTTCTTTTGAAGATTGTTCAAAAAATAAGTCTAATGCTTTTTTGAGAGGACGTCCAAATCTAAGTAAGTCCACATCATATCTACGTTTTAAATAATGAGCTACTGTATCTTTTCCACTTCCAGTTTCTCCCACCAATCCAATAACAATTTTATCTCTATACATAAATTTAAAAATAAAATGACTTTTTACTTATAAAGTATATAGTAAATATTTATCTGTTGCAAGCAAAATGGAAGCACGTTACTAGCAATTAGTAACTGGTCACTAATAATCAATCGTAAATCAATAATCAATGGAAAATTTTAAAACCCTACACTGTCTGGTGTAGGGTTTTGTCCTATAATATTTAATAAGAAAGCTTATCATCAATTACTGGTTACAGATTACTAGTTACTTTCTTATTAACTATTTAATCTTCACTGCAGGACCCATAGTTGAACAAATACTTGTATTTGCAATTAATTGACCTTTGTGTGCATCATTTTTACAAGCTTGTAATGCTTCAATAAATGCATTGTAATTTTCAATCAATTTTTCTCCATCAAAAGACACTTTTCCGATAACTTGATGAACATTACCAGTGCTATCATTTTTAAAGTTTGCCCTTCCCTTTTTTAGTGACTCTATAGCACTAACTACATCAGGTGTCACTGTGTCTGTCTTTGGACTTGGCATAAGTCCACGTGGACCCAACACTCTAGCTGCTGGAGCCAATTTTGGCATCATATCTGGAGTTGCAATAAACACATCCACATCAGGGACATCACCAGCCTTCATTTTTTCTATAAGCTCCACTCCACCAACAACATCAGCTCCTGCTTTTTTTGCCTCATCAGCTTTGTCTTCTGTAATAACACCAATACGCACTGATTTACCCGTTCCATTTGGTAATACAACACTGCCTCGAACTGCTTGTTCACCATTTTTTGGATCAATGTTGAGACGAATGTGTACCTCTACTGACTCATCAAATTTAGCACTAGCATTTTCTTTTACAAAAGTTACTGCCTCATCAATTGTCATATTCTCATCTGTGCGTTTTTCTAAAGCGCTATTATAATTCTTTCCTCTTTTCATAATATTTTCGTGGTATTAACGAGTCATCCAACCCTCCCACAATTTAAATTAGTTAAAAGTTTTTAAAGTTAAAAGTTTATTCAACTGTTATACCCATTGAACGAGCTGTGCCTTCTACAACTTTCATTGCACCTTCTATGTCAGCAGCATTTAAATCTGGCATTTTAACTTGAGCAATTTCTTTTACTTGATCTTTAGTCACCTTCCCAACTTTATCAGCTAACGGATTACCTGCGCCCTTTTTGACACCTGCCGCTTTTTTTAACAACTCAGCACAAGGAGGCGTTTTCATTATAAAACTAAATGATCGATCTTCATACACTGTAATTTCAACAGGTACTATATCACCCATTTTATCTTTTGTTGCTTCATTGAATTGAGTACAAAAATCCTGAATATTAATCCCATGTTGACCTAAAGCTGGACCAACTGGAGGAGCTGGATTTGCTTTTCCTGCTGGAATTTGTAACTTCAACATTGTCATCACTTTTTTGTCTGCCATATATTTCTGATATATTATTAGTTAGTTTGCCTGCCAATGTGGCAGGTAATTAAATAAATTTATTCTATAAAATTATATTTTCGCAATTTGTAAAAAATCCAATTCTACAGGAGTTTCTCGACCAAATACCATAACTAGAACTTTCACTTTACCTCTTCCTTCATCAATCTCTTGTACCTCACCATCAAAATCTTTAAATGGACCATCTATAATTTTCACTCCCTCACCCTTCTTTACATCGATACGATATTTTGGCTCTTCTTGTCCCATCTTTTTCTTAATAGATAAGATTTCCTCTGGATTTACTGGTGTTGGAGTTGTACCAAGTCCTATAAATCCTGTTACATTTGGAGTATTACGTACCACATACCATGATGCATCTGTTACAATCATTTGTACCAAAACATATCCTGGGTAAACTTTTTCCTCAACTGTAACACGTTTATTGTTTCTAATTTTAATCTTTTTTTCCACAGGTACGATTACATCAAAAATATAATCTTGCATGTCCATAGATTCGATACGTTGCTTCAAGTTACGAGTAACGTTATCTTCATATCCAGAGTATGTATGTAGCACATACCATGCTTTACCGTGATGTTGTGTTTGCTTTGCCATAATATATTATAAAAATTTACTTTTTTTATTTAAGAATTATGTTCTTAATAAAACTTCCAAATGTATAATCTAAAATACCCAAAAATGTTGCAACTGCTATACTAATCATAATAACAAGTATTGTATATTGAATTGTTAATTCACGTGTTGGCCATGAAACTTTCTTCATTTCACTATATGCCTCACGCAAAAATTGTGTAATTTTATTCATATTTTTTAGATTTTAAAAAAGCCCCTGACCGGGCTCCAATTTCTTAACTTAATAATAAACGTTTTTTCAATTTTTGTCAAATTATCTTGGTTCTACAATAATAAGTGTATAAGTATACACAGATTTACACCTAAATGAAAGAAATGAAGTGGTTATTAGATTTAATACAAAAAAATGGACTATTTATTATAATAGTCCATTTATACTTTTTTATTTTACACGATCAATTGCGTGCGTAAGTGTTTTTGGTTTTTCAAACTTCTGTACTGGTACGACAAAGAATTCATCGTTTTGTACATATGAAATACCTTCTACACAAGGCTTTTTCTCCAGTAACAGTGCACGGTCCAATGTTTCTTTGACACGCACAAAATCCGCTTTATCATTACCTTTAAGCACAGCAATGATTTCTTCCTCAGAAGAGGCCAGTTCTACACGAGGCGGAGTTAAGCGCCATCCAAACGTACCACACCGCAATGCAATGCTACGTGCATCCTTTGTCAAATCAGTCTGACGCGGTTGTGCAAAGGCAAAAAGTGCATTAGTGAGATTATCACGTTTTGTAAAAGTTGATTCGAGTTTTTTTGCTGCTTCCATTTTTAATGTAGCAATTTTTTCTTTCAACTCTTTTTCTGCAGCATTAATTTCATCTTGCAGACTTCCCAAATCACACAGCAGTGCATTTGCTTCATTGAGGTCGGTAGGAATAACTGTGTTAGTTTTTTTGATGCGAACGATTGTTTGATTCATGTGTACATCCTCCAAAAGAGATTAGGTGTTTGAGATTGATGAAAACTTTTTCTCACCAATCATTTATATATGTTTGTTAAATAACGATATGTTTACTATAGCGCAAAAACCCTAATTATGTTAAACTGTAGTCGACACTCGACAACTAACCTCTTAAATCAATAAAAGCTATGAAACAATTAGAAACAATACTTACTAATCTAAGTATCTCGCAACCTGCACAACAAATTTATATTTCCCTACTAAAGGATGGCGAAGCAACTGCACGCACACTCGCTAGTCGCACAAATATTACCCGCACATCTATCTATGATCACGTGAAACTTCTCAAAAGTAAAAACTTAATAGTCGAACGTGCAATTGATGGCACAACTTTTTTTGCTATTGGTGATGTACGACAACTAGAACAGCTTCTTGATGACCAAATTGATACTCTCAACACACAACAAAAATTCCTTTCCCAACAATTACCAAAACTCATTGCCTCATCACAAACAGTACAACCAAAAATCCGTTTCTTTGAAGGCGCCGATGGAACAAAACAATTACTTAAAGATATTTTATGGTATGACAATATCACTCTCTATATTTATTGGCCCTACGAACATATGCTTAACTTTTTTGGTAAAGAATTTCTCACATGGTTTAATCAGCGACGCAAAGTGCGTGACATTACAATAAAAACAATTTGGAATGTAACCACAAAAAATATAAAAAATCACATCTTTTCTCAAGATAGTAAAGACGTCCAGCGACGTTATCTCACACAAAAAAAAGCAAGCACAATGAGTTATATAATTTATGACAAAAAAGTCGCGTTCATCAGTTCCGACAAAGAATCTTTTGGATTTATTGTAGATAGCCAAGAATTTGCCACGCTTATGCATATGCAATTTAATGCTCTTTGGGCAAATGCAAGATCTACATCAAAAAAATAATAGACGTTATCTAAACATGATGTCTAAAGTTTTTATTGTTTTTGTTTAATGTATTGACAACTTTCCAATTTCCA